>DATGQM010000187.1:0-8557 GCA_035304205.1 Arenibacter sp.
CTTTTATATATTCTATAATACTTGCTTCTACCTGATCGGTAAGCGTAGTAATTGTAAGTTTCGATTTCATATTAATCCTATAAATTCCTTTTGTCCTACAAATATAACAAAATAATTATACCAACAAAATTTTAACATAAAAACTTCTATTTCCACTACATTATGGTCATACATCACAGTTATTTATGGTTTTATTAACCTTAGAGGGTTTTATCCAATGGGTTTATGAAAGGAAAGTAGATTGTTTTTATGAATATGTTCCTGCACAGGTTATTAGTGCTGCAATAACAAAAATCCATAAAGTACAGATCGGTTACTATTGGGATAGATATTTATTGAAGGGCAAGTATCCCCTCAGATTCGTCCTTCATCGTCCTGATCGATCCAGTCCAAACTGGCTATCCCGACCTTTTCCGTTTTGCCCCTGAGCAATATCATGCCCAAGGACTCGGTCCTCATCCTAGGGTCATTACCGATTTTTTCGACCAAATGTTCCGAAACGAGAAAGTCCTTTTTGTATTCATTACAAACACTTTGTATTCTGGCAGCCGTATTCAAGGTGTCACCATGGTATGCAATATCCCTTTTAATCTCACCGATTTCCACTACGGTAACTTTTCCTATATGGACACTGGCCTTGAATTCCGGTAGAAATCCATAATTGTCCATATAATAGGATGCCCTGTTCCGAAACTGTTTTTTACAGGCAAAATAAAACCGTATACAGCGATGGTGCGTTAATCCTTCCCGCTCCGGCCACATTAGGACAATTTCATCGCCCACGTACTGATAAACTTGTGCGAAAAAGGGAAATAATGCGCCATTTATATCCACAAAACAGTCCCTAATAAATGCGCTATATCTCAAATGGCCCAATTTCTCCGCTGTGGTCGTGGATGATTTTAAATCCATAAACATAAATATTCGTTCTTCTTCCTTGGGATTTCGGTATCTCCCCAACAGCAATGGCAACAAAACACCCGGGCCATATTTTTTATTCACCTGATTGATAAAATTGATTATAAGCGTCATAAAAAAATAATAGATCACCAATAGGTAAAATAAAAATGTCCACGATTTTTCGTTCAGTATAAGATCAGGGATATTAAGGGATGGTGAAATAAATAGATCGAACAGCACAAAGCGTAAAAGCCATAAAATAAAAATAAGGAGAACAAATGACCCCAAAGTTTTGAATAGGATTATTTTCCCCAATGATAGCTTTCTGAAAAACTCTTTGTCCAGATAATAACCGGTAACACCAAGGATAGCCCCGTAAAAAACACCTAAAATAATGGCCATTAATAAAACGGGGCCGAAACTCCCGATCAAGGGAAAGTTAAAAATCTCACCAATGATCATGGATTGCAAGTGCATAATAGCTACCAGCAACAAATTGGCGGCGATCCAAAAGTTGGTCTGTATACTTACATAGGAAAACAAAGGAAATCTTGCGGTATAACGTTGCGCCAGAGTGGTATATTCAAATTGTTTTGCCATTCATTAAAATGCTCAAATGCTCGTGTTTATAATATGGATAAAAATTGCAATACGCATCTAAATCCCGCTTACTTCCGCAATAATCGATACTACCAAAAATCTATGAACTGCGGGTTTGCCCTAACAAGGTGGTCGGAGCATAGCCAAAATACTTTTTAAAGGAATAGGAGAAATGAGAAAGATTTTCAAAACCGATCTCATAGCAAATCTCCATGGGTTTCCGCTTCTGCTCTGCAAGATGGTAATGTGCCAACTCCAGGCGCTTTTGCAACAGCCATCTTTGCGGGGTCGTATTAAATGCTTTTTTGAAATCGCGCTTAAAGGTAGTGAGGCTCCTGCCCGTTAAATAACCGAATTTTTCCATGGTCATATTAAACATATAGTTTTTCTCCATAAAACTGATCAGGTCCAATTTATAGGGATCATCAAAATTCGCCAATATCCCGTCAATTTTGGTATCAATTGCCCTGAGTATACTAATGGCCTCGGTAATTTTTAATATCGCTATATTATCGGGCATTGGTCCATTCATATCAAAATACGGAATTAAGGAGGCAAGACAGCTTTCAAGTAAAGGATGATCGCTATAACTTTGAATACCTGGAATGGGAACAATCTTGGTCTCTATCCCGATCCGACTATAAAAGTCCCTTAAAATTTTCGTGGTCAATAGCATGACGACTGTTTTGTGCGGCAGCCCATCCTTGGGATAATTAATGATCGTTGCCGGTTTATTCCTTGGTATCAGAAAAATATCCCCTGTCTGGAAGTGATGCGTACCTTCGGCCTGTACGATCTTTGTTTCCCCCGAAATAAACCATATCAGCATATGTTGGTCAAACACGACCTCTGATTTAAAAAACTTGTCCTCATAACAAGAAAGTTTAATTTCCGGTGTTAAATATTTCGATATATGTTCCATATTATACTACCATTTGATCAGAATCCCAATATTTCCGAAATATTCCTTTTCCCATTTGTTCAAAAATAAAAATCTTTGTTGAAATCCCAGCATAGGACTTGGAACATTAAGAGACATGGAACGATATTCCTGTCATTTCTTCACTTAATAACCATAAGTTTTTTGCGTTGGCCCCATCCAATGAATAGGGTTCCACACCGCCCGTTATTGATGGATCAGTAGCCAATACCGCAATATCCCCATCCTCACAATACACGCCTCCAATTTGATCCAACATAGGGCTAGTAGCGCACCATACCGTTGTTGCGGCCCCTTGGGGAACCGTTTTCAAGGATGCCGCTACCTCGGGAAGTATATTCCCCTTAGCATCGCAGAAACCCATTTGCTGAAACAATTCCAAGGATGCCTCCCTGCCCAGTTCCGTCCCGTTGATCGAACCGGGATGCAAGGAATAGGCCCTTACATTAAATGCTTTTCCACGATTATCCAATTCAAGGGCAAATAAATTACTGGCGGTTTTCGATTGTCCATAAGCTAGTAAGGTTTCATATTCCCGATGCAGAAAATTAGGGTCATCGAAATGGAAGGGGGCAAATCGGTGTCCTTGGGAAGATACATTGATTACCCTAGCACCATCGGCCTTTTTAAGGGCCGGCCACAATCTTGCGGTAAGCTGAAATTGCGCTAGATAATTCGTTGCCAATTGTGATTCAAGACCACGGTCGTCCCTGCGGAGCGGCACCCACATGATACCGGCATTATTGATCAGCAGGTGAAGGGGCCTGCCCGATGCCAAGAATTTTTCGGCAAAGGCATCAATGGAACCAGGATTCATCAGATCCATGGATGCCAACTCCAGATTGGCTATACCTTGGAGGTTCTTCCTTGCTTTTTCGATATCCCGTGCCGGAACAATGACCGTTGCCCCTGCCCCCGCTAGTATCTTGGCCGTTTCCAGACCGATGCCGGTATTACCCCCGGTTACGATAGCTATTTTTCCCCTAAGGTCTATTCCTTTAATTACATCGTCTACTGTAGATGTGGCATCAAATCCAGAGCCTACTGGCATCTGCAAGGCTCCCTGATAATTATTTTGTCCCATTTTTATAAATTTAAATGTTATTGTTGGGACAAAAGTAAATCATGGTCTTGGGGGCAACTTTGTTTAAAAGGCCAAATATACTTTGTTATAAAGCTCAATAGCAGTTCCCTTAACGGTATGCCCACCTTCTAGATAGGATATGAACGCACTATTATTCTTTTAAAACGGAATCGATAAAAATTTCTATACTATCGCTTTTAACTGAAGCGTCCTTACTAAGTCGTTCTTTAAGGTCCCTAAGCAATGTCTTGCTCGTGCCGGTATTGATATCCCCCGCCCTTCGAACGGTATAATCCAAAAGCATAGGTGTTTTGGCTTTCTCCGCCATCTTCAAGGCACGTTCGGTGTCCATTGGGATCAAGGGTTCAAAAGCATACCACAGCATCAAGGGTATATTAGGGTCGTCAAGATCCTCCGTTCCCTGCATCAAGACCTCCAAGACGTTCCATCTTTGTTCGGGCTCCAAACGTAGCATCCCGGATATTAAATAGAGCCTCACCAAGGCGGAACCGTCATTTTTTGCCATACTGGCAAAATGCTCCAAGGTGGATGGTGATATACTTTTATCCTCTGTCATGAGCTGCACGGTCCAGCTTCTGATATATTCATCGGAATGGTTCAGCAGGTCGGCCATATCGTCCTCTGAAAGTCCAGCAGTAACGTGAAGCGTCCATAACGCCCTTAATTTTCGTGTCGTGTCGGGGTTCTCCCTCAGGATCTTTTTTAAGGCCCCGTGTATTTCGGGGCTCCCGCCCCGTTCTTGTAGAATGGTCCGGGCCTGCCTTACGTACCATTCGTTTTTGTGCAGCTGATGATCGACCAGCTCCATATCGGAGGCATTGTATAAATTCACCTGTACCCATTTATCGTC
This sequence comes from Arenibacter sp., assembly GCA_035304205.1. Lineage (GTDB taxonomy): Bacteria > Bacteroidota > Bacteroidia > Flavobacteriales > Flavobacteriaceae > Arenibacter. Next base: position 4,396 of record DATGQM010000187.1, read on the forward strand.
CTTATGGGCAATCTTAAATATGCGTCCCAAAGTTTTATCGTGCACGTCAGGGTTTGGACTATGGCATTGATTTTGGTCATACCAGTCTATGGCAAAGACCGAACCGCTGGGGCCATATTTAAAATTCAACCATTGCGACCAGGAATCGTTCATATCCAAAAAATCTTTTTTATGCGAAGCGATATATCCCGAACCCGATCGCCATAGTTTATCATTGTTCAGTTTCGACCCATTAATATTGTTCATAAAAATGGTATTGCGATATTCTTCGGGCCAGGTATCCCCGCCCAAGTAGACCATGGCCCCTGCATGGGCATGACCGCCGCCTGCGGAAGCCGATCTGAAGTTGCCCGCATGTGGTCCCCTATCCCCCACATAGTGGACATGATCCGCAATGGTCTGGATATCATCATAGGTATAAGGATTAAAATGTTCGCCACTTTGGCGCTGATATCGGGCCCCTTGGATAACATGGAACATATGTGGAATTACACAAACGGTAATAAACGGATGTCCATAATCATTGAAATCTATCCCCCATGGGTTACTAGTGCCCTCGGAAAAGACCTCAAATTCATGTCTTGTCGGATGATACCTCCATACGCCGGCATTCAATTTGGTCCGCTGGTCATCGGTGGCTCCGGGTTTGCCCACATTGGAATGCGTAAAGATCCCGTGTACGCCGTACAGCCAACCATCGGGCCCCCATCGCAGGTTATTGAGTATCTCGTGCGTATCATCAAGGCCCCAGCCATCGAGTAATATCTCCGGAGAGCCGGCCGGCCTGTCATTGGCCTCGTCCAAAGGAATAAATAAAAGATAGGGAGCGGCACCTACCCAAACCCCGCCCATGCCAACTTCGATACCACTGGCCATGCTCAAACCCTCTATGAAGACTTTTCTTTTATCCAAAGTGCCATCCCCATCCGTGTCCTCGAATATCAATATCCGATCCTTGCCCTTGCCTTCTTCCGCAGGTACGGGATAGGTATGCCCTTCTACTACCCATAACCTTCCCCGGGCAGCTATGGTAAAACTGATCGGACGGACCACCGCCGGTTCCGCTGCCGCCAAGGTTACACTGAAATCTTGTGGAAGGATCATGGCCTTTACAGCTTCCTTGCCCGATAGCCCCGAATTTGCCACAGGATCCAAGGGAGGCAGGGCGATTATGTCCTTTTGATACAGTTCATTGGAAAAATTGGGACGACTTGGGTAAAAAAGGAAATCATCAAAACTGATATGTGCCCATACATCGTCTCCAATATAGGGAATGGGGGAAATTCCGCTCTCGTTGTCGATGATTCGGATAAAGATATTCCTATTCAGGTAATCATTCAGATCCACTACTACCGGTTGCAGGGTAGCGCGACCCTGGCCAGTGGATTTAAAAATTACTTCCTCCGTTTCGGCCTCGACAATTTCTACCCGGGTATCGGCCAATGCACCGCCCGATATCCTAAAGGATGCAAAAGGGTATGTAACTTCAAAGGGGACCGAAGACAAGGTTCCCTTCAATTTATAATTTTTTGTACCTCCACTACTTAGAAAGAAATCCCCGTCAAAACCAATTGGCTCCCCTACTTCGTGAACGGGGGAAGGTCTATTGAAAAGGGGATCCTTAAAGGCATCCCCTTCGGCTTTCCAATCACTAAGGTTGCCTCTTTCAAATCCCACGTTCAAAGGTTTTCCATTTTTCATGGGCACTATTCCGGCTATTGCCGGAGCCGAAAGATCGCCCTCCACGATCTTAAACTCGCCCACCATTCCCGCAGTGCGATGCCCGGGAACGGTACAATAATAGGTGTCGTCAGCTTCCGCCCAAAAAGTAATGTTGGTAGTGGAACCCTTTTCTAGTATGGTACCGCTTTTTATCCCCATTTTTTCCAGGGCCACATCATGTGTCATCGTTTCCCCATTGGTAATGGTGATACGGATGCGATCACCTTTATTTGCCCGTAAGGTCGGGTTTCGGGTACCGTCCTTTGCAAAATAACCCAACATACTGGCCTCCAGATGATATTCACGATCGATAATCGTAGAATCCCTTAATAAATGCTGTGTTGATTTCCCTTTGTTTTCCGATTTACAACCTAACAACATGAATAGGAACGATATCATAATCAAAGGGATGGGGAGTGAGCTAAATTTTTTCATTTGTAATTTATCTGGTTAAAATACCCCCTTAAAGTACAAAATCTTATTTTGCCTTTCCAAAATTATTCCACATGCTATCTGCTTTGGACTACGGCCGTATATTGGCCGGTCATCCCCTTCGGCAACCATAGGGCGTTAATAAATTTTGATAACTTGGAGACCGTCAACCGGACATTGACATGGTATTTCATTAATTTCGTCCTGGCTTTACATATTAAAATTAACTGCAATCCCGCAATCGACCAGCGGAAATAAGAGGGATATGAAACAATACCACGACCTACTTAAACATGTTTTGGAAAACGGCACCCAAAAGGAGGACCGTACGGGAACCGGCACCAAGAGCGTATTCGGATATCAGATGCGCTTTGACCTGGCGGATGGTTTTCCTATGGTCACCACCAAAAAACTACATTTAAAATCCATTATCCATGAATTGCTATGGTTCTTAAAAGGCGACACCAATATTTCTTACCTACAGGAAAATGGGGTAAAGATATGGAACGAATGGGCCGATGAAAATGGCGATCTGGGACCCGTTTATGGATATCAGTGGCGTAATTGGAACGGGGAAGAAGTGGACCAGATAAAGGAAATAGTGACCTCCCTAAAAAACAATCCCGATAGTAGACGTATGCTGGTCTCTGCCTGGAACCCTAGCGTATTACCGGATACTTCCGTTTCCTTTGCGGAAAACATTGCCAATGGAAAGGTTGCCCTTCCCCCTTGCCATGCCTTCTTTCAATTTTATGTCGCCAATGGAAAATTATCCTGCCAGCTATACCAAAGAAGTGCGGACATATTTTTGGGCGTACCCTTCAACATTGCCTCCTACGCATTGTTTACCCTAATGATGGCACAGGTCTGCGGACTGGGAGCGGGAGAATTTATACATACCTTTGGGGACGCACATATCTACGACAACCATAAGGAACAGGTTGCCCTACAATTGGAACGGAACCCCAGGCCGCTTCCCAAAATGACCTTAAATCCCGAGGTAAAGGATATCCTCGATTTTAAGTTTGAGGATTTCACCTTAACGGATTACGACCCTTACCCACATATTAAGGGAACGGTAGCTGTCTAATAAAAATCGGGTTCAGCAAATCCCGATCAAAAAGTAATCTTTAGTTGATTTTCAACAAAGGATTACTTTATACTATTGAACCTCAACTGCCTACATATTGATGGGAATCCAATTTATCGATTTCCCCTTTTTCCAGCTCCCCAACTTGGGTTTTAGGGCAAGCCCAATAGTTATAAAAAGTATAAATTGGGAAATAATAACTCAAAAAAACCTAAATTGCACCGAAATTTTTAGCAGATGGAAGTTATAGTTGAATCATTTCAACACCTACTTGATCCTGACTGGATCATGAACAATGGAGGACTTTACTTAGTATTGATCATCTTATTTATCGAATCCGGGATTTTCTTTGGTTTTTTCTTGCCTGGCGATCCCCTTTTATTTGTCTCTGGAATGGTCATTGCCACCGCCAGCGAAACACCTTATCCTTTTGGCGGGGGTGCCCTCAACCTGTGGTTTTGGATCTCTCTTTTTATCCTGGCCACCGTATTGGGGTACTACGTCGGTTATTGGTTTGGGCATAAGTTTGGATATGTACTCCATCGAAAGCAGGACAGCTGGATCTTTAAAAAGAAATACATAGATTCAGCACACGAATTTTATGAAAGGAAAGGTGGTTTTGCCATTGGGATTGCCCGTTATCTACCGGTTGTTCGAACTTTTGCCCCTATAATTGCGGGAATGGTCGAAATGGATTTTAAAAAATTCAGTTTTTATAATATTGTAGGGGCCATAATTTGGGTGGTGAGCATCACTTCCCTTGGCTATATCCTTGGCGAAAATGCCTGGGTAAAAAATAATCTCGAATTTATTATAATAGGTTTGGTCCTTTTAGTAACGGCACCCGTCATATTTCAGATGGTCTTTAAAAAAAGGAAGACCTCTACTACCCGGGTTTAAAATGAGTTAAGGAGCCCC
>DATGQM010000188.1:0-7602 GCA_035304205.1 Arenibacter sp.
TACCCAAATAGGTTTGGTTCAACTGATAAATATTGAATCGGATCCCTTGCTGGGCCCTTACATCCCCATTGATGGTTATGTCCGATGTTTTCCAAATTCTGGACCATGCCATTCTTTGCGCTTCCAATAGATTTTCGAAGCCCCGATCTATTGCTTTTGCTAGGGCACCCGTAGCAGCCGCGATCAGTTGGTCCTTTTCATGGTTTCTGTCCACAGAATATCCCCCAAATTTATGAAGGGTAAAAATTTGGTGCTGTTCGATGTCCGCACCGTAATGAAATGAAATTTTTTTGTCCGATTTTTCAATTTCGGGCCTAATCTCCAATTTAGCCCCATTGAGATAACATTTGGACTGCATAAAGGTGCAAGTATTAAACTCGGTCTTTAAGGTATACGCCTCTATAAAAGCCCTTTCATTTTCATGGGAAATTTGGGTTATTTCCCAAAATTTGTCATCCCAATTAGTATCCATATTGGTAATGTCCGCATCCAAGTAGGGACCATATATAATCCGGGCATCTCTATTTATAGGGGTGATGGAATAGGATATGGCACCCACCTCGTCCAAGGTCAGGCTTAAAAATCGTTTGGTTTCCACCTTTATGATCGTGCCGTTTTTAAGGGTTGCCGTAAAGCTTCTGGAAAGCCATCCTTCCTTCATATTTAGTTCCCGTTTAAAATCGGTTACCGTTTCACAGACAAACAGGTCTAGGGCCTCCCCATCGACCGTAATATGTATACCGATCCAATTGGGGGCGTTCAAGACCTTGGCAAAATATTCGGGATACCCGTTTTTCCACCAGCCCACCTTTGTTTTATCGGGATAATAGACTCCGGCAATATAGCTTCCCTGAAAGGTAGGACCGGAATAATGTTCCTCAAAATTGGCCCTTTGCCCCATGGCACCGTTGCCAAGGCTAAACAAGCTTTCAGAAGATCTGACCCTGTCCCGATCAAATCCATCTTCGATGATCGACCACTCATTTGGTCTTATATAATCTTGGTTCATATGAAATTCGGTTTTAATAATAAAACAGTATGTGATGGGAAGAATGCCGCTCCTTTTTTTATTATACTTCCTCTATTTGATAGGAAATAGCATGTTTCTCCGTAATCAAAAGGTTACATAGTCCCGCTATAATCAGACATATACCGGCTACTATCATGGCATTTATGGTTTCTTCGCCCAAAAGGCCGGATATAAAATTTATTCCTCCCAGGGCGGCAATAATCTGGGGCAGCACAATGAACATATTGAAAATACCCATAAACACCCCCATCCTATTTGGATCTACTGAACTCGATAACATGGCGTACGGCATGGATAATATGCTTCCCCATGCAAAACCGATCAGGATAAAGCAGAGGGAAAGGTAGGCCGGGGAGGGTATAAAATACATCAGGATGAATCCGGCCCCGCCCAAGAAAAGGGAAACCAAATGCACCCATTTCCTATTGATGATCCTCTTGGCCGTGTACAATACCAGGATCAGCGCAAATGCCATGGAGGAAAGTCCGTATATACCCATATAGGCACCCACTAGGTTGGAGGATTTTTGGAAAGCGGTGTTCCTTACGTTAAAATCCGCTAACTGGAAGGGGTCGTTAAGATCAAAAGTGGCTTCCATGGGTGCGGGGCTGTTAAAAACGTGTTCCGTTAAGGCCGGATTCGCCATACTCCACATGGTAAAGAAGGCAAACCAGCTAAAGAATTGGATAAGGCCCAACTTTTTCATGGTAGAAGGCATATTTCCAATATTATCCATAATATCCGCAAAGAACCTATTTTTCCTCGCCCGCTCTTTTTCAAAGGCCTCCATATCCTCTGGTGGGTATTCGGAGGTCTTAAATACCGTAAAGAGAATACTCAGTAAAAAAACGAATGCGCCGATCCCGAAAGCTATCTTTACGGACATGGGCACTACCCCCGAGGGAGCTGCATCGCTCACCCCCAGTTGAGAGATCATCCAGGGCAGGTTACTGGCCACCCATGTGCCTATCCCTATGATCAATGTCTGTACGACGAAGCCGTACGAACGTTGGGAATCTGGCAGTTTATCGGCGACCAAGGCCCTAAAGGGTTCCATTGAAATATTGATGGATGCATCCAAGATCCATAAAAACCCGGCCGCTATCCATAATGTAGGGGAGTAGGGCACAAAAAACAGGGCCAGGGAGCTTAAGATCGCTCCGATCAAAAAATAGGGCCTTCTTCTTCCCCAACGTACGCTCCAGGTCCGATCACTTAAATATCCGATTATGGGCTGTACGATCAGCCCGGTCAGGGGAGCCGCGATCCATAAAAGGGGAATGGCCTCTTTCTCGGCTCCCAATGTTTGAAAAATTCTGGACATAAAGCCTCCTTGAAGGGCAAATCCAAATTGAATTCCCAGAAATCCAAAACTCATGTTCCAGATTTGCCAGAAACCAAGTTTCTGTTTTTCCATAATGTATATTTTAGATATAATACATCCAAGCCCTGGATATAGGGAATGAATAGGGTGCGAAGTGTAGAAAGATTTTAAGTACTCGTTTTAATCTTAATGGGGTAAATATATAAAAATTTGTTTATAGTTTATAAAATTGGATATTTTTGGGAAGATTTTCTGATGACCAGGTCCGTAGAAATTACTTTTTGCTCAAAAGCTTTATCGTTCCTGTTGTGCTGGATCCTATCCAATAACAACTCGGCGGCCTGTTCCCCAATGGTAATTCCATGCTGTTTTATGGTAGAGAGTGCCGGGGTGGAAAAAAGGGATATCAATCCGTCCGTAAAACCGACTACGGCGAGGTCGTTCGGGATGTCCATTCCTTTTTCCCGGGCAATTTTTAGGGCCATGGCGGCGTATATTTCATTTACCCCCAATATCCCATCGAACTTAATTTTATCACGATCCATAAAACTGCTTATTTGGGTGGTGATATCCAACTGGTCGTCCACCTTAAATATTAGATCCTCCTCTATGGCCATATTGCTCTCCTCAAGGGCCTTCCTATACCCCCTTGTCCGCAATGCGCCGACATTTACATAGTCCGGCGTAGATAAGATCGCTATTCTTTTACAACCCATATCCACTAAATGTTTGGTGGCATTATACCCGCCGCCAAAATCGTCCACGATTACTTTATCGCAGGATATCTCATCCGTTACCCTGTCGAACAAAACCAAAGGTATATTATAATCCGCAAGCTCCTTAAAGTGATCAAAATCCCCTATTTCCAGGGTTTCCTTGGCAATAGATGCCAAAATCCCGTCCACACTGCCATTTGCTAACATTTGAATGTTCAGTTTTTCCTTTTCGTAGGATTCGTTGGAGAGGCAGATCATCACATTATAATCCCTTCCATTGGCTATTTTTTCTACGCCACCGATTATCTGTGAAAAAAAATAATGTACAATTTCCGGGATAATTATTCCGATGACCATCGTTTTATTATTTCGAAATCGCTGGGCCAACATATTGGGCCGGTAATTGTACAGATCGGCATAGGCCTTGACTTTTTGACGGGTTTCCTCACTAATTTCCGGATTGTCGTTTAAAGCCCTGGATACGGTAGATGATGAAATATCCAGTTCCTTTGCAATATCCTTAATCGTAATTTTCGGCCTCATACTTACTAGTATTTTCTATTTGTAACGCTAGGTCAAGGTTAAGCTTTAAATCCGAAATCTTCCTGTACTTGGCATGGATTCGGTTCCTTGCTCCCTATTTTAAGAATGTGGTAAATTAATGACATTCCCTTAATTTTTTTGCCAAATCAATAAAAAAATGTGCCTAAAAACACAAAAGTTGTTAACATGCAACGCATTGCGTAGGAAAAGGCATTTGTTAATTTAAAGTTAACCATCTATTTTCACCCTGCGAAATAGTAGAAATGAAATTAGGTTAACCCAATTACTAACTCAAATAAATAGTATGAACAAGCTAAAAAGCACTTTTATAGGTGTGTTTCTATTTTTTCCTTTGATCTTTTTTGCCCAACAAACGGTTAAAGGTAAAATAACGGACAAAGCATCCGACACTCCATTATTAGGGGTCAATGTTTTGGTAAAAGGTACCGTAAAGGGTACTATATCCGATTTTGACGGTAACTATGTGATCGATCAGGTAAACGATGGAGATATCCTGGTCTTTACATCCATTGGGTACCATAGTATAGAGGTAGCGGTAACTTCCGCTAATATAAATGTAGAAATGACCGAATCCGTCGAGGCTTTGGAAGAGGTAGTCCTTATTGGGTATGGAACGGCCAAGAAATCGGACCTGACCGGTTCCGTGGACGTGCTGTCCTCAAAGGATTTTAATGAAGGGGCCGTGGTATCCGCGGACCAGTTGCTTACCGGGAAAATGGCAGGCCTAAGGATCACCTCCAGCGGAGGGCAGCCCGATGCGGCACCCAATATTAGGATCAGGGGCGGTTCTTCCCTGTCCGCAAACAATAATCCCCTGATCGTTATAGACGGTATTCCTATAGATAATACAAATCCGGCCGGGGTAGGGAACCCTTTGTCATTAATAAACCCGAACGATATTGAAAGTGTTAGCGTACTAAAGGATGCTTCGGCAACGGCCATTTATGGTTCCAGGGCCTCCAACGGTGTTATTATCATAGCTACAAAAAAAGGAACCTCCGGGGAAGCGAAGTTTAACTTTTCCTCGGATGTTTCCGTAAGCAGGGTAAGCAAAAGAGTGGGCGTAATGGATAGTGATAATTTTGTCAGGTTCGTTAAACAATATCATCCGACCTTTACCAACCTACTGGGTGTCGACGACCCCGGCAATTCTTTAGAGGACGATCCGTTGACCGATGCGATAGAGGGAAGGATGATATACGATACGGATTGGCAGGACCAGATCTATAGGACCGCCATTTCCGCCAACAATAATTTTAGTGCCAGGGCCAATCTGGGGGGCAAGATACCCTTCCGTGGATCTATCGGCTATACCAATACGGCCGGGGTGGTCAAGACCAACGATTATGAAAGGGTGAGCTTATCCGCTAAATTGACGCCTACCTTCCTGGATGACCATTTAAGGATCGATGTCAATGCAAAGGGACTTTTTTCCGATAAAAATGCGATCGATGAGGGCGGTGCATTGGGGGGTGCAGTGGATATGGACCCTACCAAGCCCGTTTTTGACAACAGTCCATTAAACCGCTTTGGCGGATATTATCAAAATACCAAGGTAGATGGTAGTAATTTGATCTTGGACGGGCAATACAATCCCCTTGCCCTATTAAAACAAAGGCAAAGACCGGAACAAGTGATGCGGTTTTTGGGGAATATTGAATTCGACTATAAATTGCATGCGCTTCCCGAATTAAGGGCGGTGCTCAATCTGGGTATGGAAGGATCCAGGGCCAAGATCGAGGAAACCTTTTCCGATAATTCCCTAGCGACCTATCAATTTGATAATGCCAATACGGATATAAATACAAATTATCTCTTTAATCCCGGTGTTAATTATAGGGAAGATCAGCATATTACCAACACCACCCTGGACGCCTATTTGGTATATGCTAGGGAATTTGATGGGTTTTTAAGAAGATTGGAAGTTCAGGGCGGATATTCCTACCAGAATTTTAAAAATGATGGCAACAAGGAAATCTACCGGTACAATACGGAAACAGGCGTCCGGGAATTATCGCCCAATCCAGAGAACCCCAATTTCAGGTACTATAACGTATTGAACTTGCAATCCTTTTTTGGGAGGACCAATATAGACCTTATGGATCAGTTTTTAGTGACCTTATCCTTCAGGGCAGATGGGTCGTCCCTGTTTACGAAGGAAAACAGATGGGGGTATTTCCCGGCTGCCGCCGTGGCCTGGAAGATCGGAAATATTGAATTTGTGAAAAACTCTAATCTGATCAACGACCTTAAGCTTAGAATCGGGACGGGAAAGACCGGACAACAGGATATTACGGGTGAGGTAGGGTACTATCCATCATCCCCTTTATTTGTGATCGGTTCCAGTTCCAGTCAATATTTATCGGGAGTTTCCCTATATTCCGCCAGGGCCTTCAACCCCGATCTTACCTGGGAAAAGACAACGACTTATAATATAGGTCTGGATTTTGATCTGTTCGAAAATAATATCGTTTCCGGTTCCGTTGATTTCTATAAACGGGAAACCAAAGATTTATTGGCGAGAACGGCGGTGCCACCGGGACAGGCATTAACGGATGCATTTGTCCAGAATGTTGGGGAAACGGAGAGCGAAGGTTTTGAGGTCAACTTAAATTTAAAACCAATTGATAACCAAGATTTTAGGTTCGAGATTAATTCCAACCTTGGGTACAATAGGTCCGAGGTCGTTAGTCTAAAGGATGTTTCCCGTATTCCTGCGAATGAATCCGGACTTCCAACGGGTACCGGGGTAAGGTTAGCATATCATACCGTTGGGTTCCAACCCTATTCCGCCTGGGTGTTCAAACAGATTTATGATGTAGATGGCAAGCCGATATCGAATGCCTTTCTAGACCTGAACGGGGATAACGTAATCGATAATGACGACAGATATTACAAGACCTTAAGGCCTAATTGGACATTTGGATTCGGCATTAACGTAAACTATAAGAATTGGGACCTAAGCTCCAGTTTCAGGGGACAATTGGGCGGGCATATCTATAATGCCAGAAGATTGACCGGAGGCTGGGTAGATAAGGCGCTCCCGAATAATACCAACAACCTCAGCAATGTACTGGATTTTTATTCGGGAAAGGCCAGTAGTTCTTTTGTTAATACACAGAGCGATATTCCATTTTCGGATTACTTTCTGGAAGATGCCTCATTTTTAAGGAGCGAGAACATTGTTCTGGGATATAGGGTCCCTAATTTCTTAAAGGATGCCTCCTTGCGAATTTACGGTGCCGTAAACAATCTTTTTGTAATAAGCGACTATAGCGGACAAGATCCGGAAAACTTTAATGCAATCGATACTAATTTTTACCCAAGACCCAGAGTATTTAGTCTGGGATTAAATCTTGATTTTTAGGATTATGAAATGGACCATAACAAACCTTGATATCTTCCGATGTATATCGGCCTGGGATGTTTACTGGCAAATTACATAAGACCATTAAAAAAACAAATAAATTAAACCGATGAAAAAAATAATAATCGCATTTTTAGGAATGGCCCTGTTCATTAATTTGGGATGTACAAAAGACCTGGATACGGATCCATTGGTAGAATTGACCTTGGAGGAACTCTTAAACAGGGATCCCGATGCCATACAGGGTATCATCTCCAGATTATACGGCTCGTTTGCACTTTCCGGACCGGACGGACCGGGTAGCTCGGACATTAGTGATGACGCAGGAGAATCCCCTTTTCTGAGAGGGATCATAAACCTGCAGGACTTTACGGCCGATGGAATGAAAAATAGGTGGGGAGACGATGGTCTCGATCAATTGACCACTACGTCCAATTGGGATGAGAATAACAAATTCTTCAGATACCTGTACAACCGGATCTATTACACCATCCCACAGTGCAATAATCTATTATCGGTATTGAACAATGTAAGCACGGAAGATTCGGAGGGCGTTATTTCTGAAGTCAGGTTTATAAGGGCCTTGGCATATTATTATCTA
>DATGQM010000189.1:0-6406 GCA_035304205.1 Arenibacter sp.
TTTGCGTTCTCCACGGTTCAATGCTCACGGTTGCTTCATAATCGGCATCCCCTTTGATATCCACATGGATTACCGGATGGTTTGCATCTACCCACATACTTATTTTGCGACGGTCCCTATCTTCCCCCATTTCCACGATCCATTCGCCCTTGTCCAAATGAAGTTCCTGACGGAACGGAATATCGGGGGCGACCAGGTTTGGAGCGAACGAAACCCTTACTTTTCCCACTTTCAACAAACGGCCATTTTCGCTCCAGGCATCGGTCTTGCCGATATAAAATAATAGATCGCCCCCTTCTTCGATCCATGCATTTACGCCGATATCCCCATTGCCCAAGGGCATAGATCCCGAGGCAAATTCACTGGGAGTGTCCCAAACCGGATTATATCGGTCGATAATTGAAGTAGTTATTCGATTATCCTTACAGGATAAAATACAAAACAGGAGGATAAAGCATATACTTATTTTCATATGTTTTTTAATGTCCCAATTAATTTGAAAGATAACAAATTCCAACAGGGAAAACCTACTTAATTCTATAGATAACCGATCCAATTTTTTTATGTAACTTTAATAGATACATCGATCTATGATAGAAACAAGACTGGACCCGGAAAAAAACTTTACCTTTAATATACTGTCCAACAACGGGCAGACCTTGTTAAAGAGTATTCCCTTTTCTGAAAGGCCCTCTTTAGAAGCTATCAGTGCACAATTAAAGGAATTGGCTACACAGCCCTCCTCTTTTGAGCGCACGACCGATTATAACGGTAAATTTCTTTTTCTTTTAAAGGATGGGCTTGGAAAAACCATAGGATACTCCATGTACTATAGCTCCGAAGCCGGGATGGAAAATGGTATAGAAAACCTGAAGATCGCAATTTCCCACCTGCCGGATGACGGATACCTATAATAAGTTTGGTATATCATCCTTATGGCCCATCATGGCCATCAACATCCGTATCGATGATAAGATTCAACTTCATAACTATGGAATAACGGAATAAAATTATATGAAAGTTGGCGGTGTTACCAGACTTAAATCCTATTTTTGCCGCAAATATGATATATGATCGCTACGGACCATTACAAGAGTCTTATTGATCGCCTTGGGGCGTTAAGGAGGTATCTTTGACATAGATGCCAAGCTTGTAGAAATAGAGAACGAAGAAGAAAAGACCATGGCCCCGGATTTCTGGGACCGTCCCCAGGACGCACAGGCACATTTAAAATCGATCCAGTCCAAAAAACAATGGGTCGATGATTTTGATGTGGTCAAAGGCCTAATTAGCGATTTGGAGATTTTTTTGGAATTCCAAAAAGAGGGGGAAATGTCGCGTGAGGAAGTGGAGGACCACTATACCAAAACCCTGGATACCCTAGAGAAATTGGAATTCAAAAATATGCTCTCCGATGAAGGGGACGAACTTACGGCAATTTTACAGGTAACGGCCGGTGCCGGGGGTACCGAAAGTTGCGATTGGGCTTCCATGTTGATGCGGATGTACATCATGTGGAGCGAAAAACACGGGTATAAGGTACGCGAACTGAACTATCAGGAAGGGGATGTTGCCGGTATTAAAACGGTGACACTGGAAATAGAGGGCGATTTTAGTTTTGGTTGGTTAAAAGGGGAGAACGGCGTGCATAGATTGGTACGTATATCCCCATTTGATAGTAACGCAAAGAGACATACCTCCTTTGCATCGGTATACGTATACCCGATGGTAGACGATAGTATTGAAATCGACATCAATCCGGCCGATATAGAGATCACCACGGCCCGATCTAGCGGGGCGGGAGGGCAAAACGTAAACAAGGTGGAGACCAAGGTACAGCTTACCCATAAACCCACTGGAATACAAATATCCTGTTCGGATTCCCGATCACAGCACGACAACAGGGCCACGGCCTTAAAAATGCTAAAATCCCAATTATACGAGATAGAACTGCGTAAAAAAATGGAGGCCCGACAAGAGATCGAATCTTCCAAAATGAAAATTGAATGGGGGTCGCAGATCCGAAACTATGTAATGCATCCCTATAAATTGGCAAAAGATGTACGTACCGGCGAGGAAACGGGAAATGTGGACGCCGTAATGGACGGACATATAGATCCGTTCCTGAAGGCATACCTTATGTTGATGGGACAAAAGGAGGATTAACAAGTTAAGAGTTAATGAGTTAATGAGTTAAAGTGCTTTTGAGGACAGGCCCAACCTTTAAACTAAAAAAATGATCAGAATATACCACAATCCCAGATGCAGTAAATCTCGTGAAGGTTTGGCCATTTTGACCGAATCCGGAAAGGAATTTGAAATTATCGAATACCTTAAGGACGTGCCTACCGAAGAGGAATTGAAGGGCATAATACAGCTATTGGGAATATCCGCAATACAGTTGGTCCGTAAAAACGAACCTGTTTGGAAGGAATTATACTCCGGGAAAAACCTTTCCGAGGAAGAAATTATTATGGCCATGGTACAAAATCCCAAATTGATCGAGAGGCCCATAGTAATCCAAAATAATCAAGGAACAATAGGGCGCCCCCCTGAAAAGATCAAGGCCCTGCTCCAGGAATAAACATTGTATCTTCGCTTAAACCACCACCGACCCATAAGCATATCGGGAAGGGTAGATCGAGGGTATACCGGACAAATCAATTTAACAAACATTTAACCCTTGATGGTTAAACCTTCCTTTAATTTTGAAATCCCACTAAACAGCAAATATTATGAAAACTAACAAAAACTTCTATTTAAGCTTTTTATTGATGGTCCTTAGTATTCCCATTCTAAGTGCCCAGTACGGCTATGGAAACGGATATGGCTATGGCAACGGATATGGTTATGGGCGACAAAGAAATGCGATCCCCCAAGCAGTGGAGACCCCTAAGGAACCCGAGAATCTGACCGCCGAACAGATCGTAAATGCGGAAATGCCCGAAATTTCAGAAAAATTAGGTTTAAATGCGTTTGAAGAAGCGATCCTGAGCACCACCTTAAAGAAATACCTGCAGGAGCGGATAGAGATGCAGATATTGAAGTTGCCCCCCGATCAAATGAAGGAAGGTTACGAAAAAATAACCCTAAAACAGGATGAGGAACTGAAAGCGGGCCTACCTGCCGACAAATATGAAGCGTTTGTAGAGCTACAAAAAAATGGATTCAAAAAAGTAAAGGAAAAAAAGAAGCAAAAAAAGAAAAAATCTAAAAACTAATATGAGAAAATTCATTCCCATCACTTTATTACTACTATCAATTACCGCATACCCACAAGGACCCCAAGCCCCGCAGCCTCCACAG
This sequence comes from Arenibacter sp., assembly GCA_035304205.1. Classification (GTDB taxonomy): domain Bacteria; phylum Bacteroidota; class Bacteroidia; order Flavobacteriales; family Flavobacteriaceae; genus Arenibacter. Next base: position 3,307 of record DATGQM010000189.1, read on the forward strand.
GCGTCCTTAAAAATAACAGGCACCGTTTTAGATCGGGAAACCAAGGAACCATTGGAATATGCCACCTTGGTCCTGCAGAGTGTTGAAAATCCGGAAAATATAACAGGTGGTATTACCGATGCCAACGGAAAATTTGAAGTGGAGGCCATTCGTGGGGATTACAATCTCAGTGTCGAATATATTTCATATATATCCTATAAAATTGCCAATTTCCAATTAACATCCAATACGGATCTCGGTGTTATCAACCTCTCATTGGACGTGGCCCAACTGGCGGAAGTCGAGGTAGTGGGCGTACGGACCACGGTAGAACTGCGCTTGGATAAAAAGGTATATAATGTAGGCTCCGATCTGACCGTAAAAGGAGGCTCCGTAACGGATGTGTTGGACAATGTTCCTTCCGTATCGGTAGATGTTGAGGGAAATATAAGCCTACGGGGCAACGAAAGTGTCCGGATCCTTATTAACGGAAAACCCTCCGCCCTTTCAGGCCTGAGTCCGGAGGCCCTTAAGCAGTTGCCCGCGGATGCCATAGAAAAAGTGGAAGTAATTACCAATCCCTCCGCCAGATATGATGCCGAAGGAACCGCCGGTATCCTTAACATTGTCCTAAAACAGAGCAAGACGGCCGGACTCAATGGATCCGTAAATGTTTATGCCGGATATCCTGATAATTACGGGGGCTCCCTAAGCCTGAACTTGAGACGGGACAAATTCAATATTTTTACCAATACCACCTATCGCTATAGAAGTGGGCCAGGGAATGCCCTGTTCAGACAAGAAAATTTTGATGCAAACGGCAATACCTTGAGCTTTCAAAACGAGATAAGGGATAATCAAAGGGAGGATATAGGTTTTAATACCAATGTTGGCTTTGAACTGTTCCTGGACGAAAAGAACAGCAGTAGTATCACCAATTCCTTTGTTTTTGGAAAATCCAATGGCGATAATTCGGTGGATATCGATTTTTATAACTTTGACGCAAATAGGAACCCCACCATCCAAAGAAATCGATCTACCTTAGAAGATGAATTGAGGGAACAAGTACAGTATTCCTTAAATTACCAAAAGAAATTTGATAAGGATGGCCACCTACTTACCTTCGACTATCAATATTCCATGGGGAAAGATAATGAAGATTCGGTCATAAGCGAGATGATCCTTGGTGAGAATATCGATCTGGATACCGAGAGGACGATCAATGATGAAAAGCAGAATTCACAATTGCTGCAAATGGACTATGTACTTCCTTTTGGAAAAGAGGGCCAATCCCAATTTGAAATCGGGTATAGGGGGACGTTCAATAATAACAATACGGATTTCGATTTTGGCCTGTTGCAACCGGGTGGAGATTTTAACAGCGACCCTAATTATAGCAACGAATTAATTTACAAGGAAAACATAAATGCGGCCTATACGCAGTTGGGAACAAAGTTCAACAAATTCAGTATCCTGGCCGGTTTGCGCATGGAAGCCTCCGATATCGGAATAGAACTGGTAAACACCAATGACATTACCCATAAGGACTATGTGAATTGGTTCCCTTCCCTGTTCCTGGGATACGAATTTTCAGAAACGGAACAATTTACCGTAAGTTATAGCAAACGACTTAGGAGACCTTGGTCCCGATTTATCAATCCCTTTCCGTCCCGATCTAGCAATACCAATCTTTTTCAAGGTAACCCGGACCTGGATCCTACTTTGACCGATGCCTACGATCTAGGATATTTAAAGCGATGGGACAAGTTTACCTTGACCACCTCCGGATACTACAATAGATCTACCGGGGTGTTCCAGTTTATTACACGGGAAACGGGGGATTTTGTTTCCATAGACAATCCGGACGATCCCAATAATCCTATAGTGGTTCCCGTGCAGTTAAGGACACCGATAAATTTGGCCACGGAAGAGCGGTACGGAATGGAATTCACTACCACCTATACCCCCATAAGAAATTGGAGGCTTACCTGGAATTTAAATGCCTATCAAAGGAATCTAAAAGGGGATTATACCTATGTGAACAGTAACGACCAGACTATCGTACAAAATTTTGATGCCGATAATTTCTCTTGGTTTACAAGGTTGAGCGCAAAACTGCCCTTGCCAGGGAAAGTAGACTTCCAGACAAACTTCTTTTATATGGGACCATCCAAGGATGCCCAAAGCACCAATAAGGGCATGCTGGGATCCGATTTGGCCCTGAGCAAGGATATCTTAAAGGACAAGGGTTCTCTTTCGTTAAACGTAAACGACATATTCAATAGTAGAATACGGAAAAGTGATACGAGGACCGAAAATGTACAGACCTATAGCGAGTTCCAATGGAGGGAAAGACAGATTACCCTATCTTTCCAATACCGGTTCAACCAGCCACAAAATCAAAGAAGCAGGGACGGACAGCGTCCCATGGGAGGTGGGGAAGACATGGAATTTCAGGGGTAGTATTGAGAAATGAGAAATGAGATGTGAGTATTGAGATATGTAGGGGCGCATAATCATGCGCCTGTGAGATATTAGTACAGAGTATTAAGTACAAAGTATTGAGAAATGAGATGTGAGTATTGAGATGTGTATTGTAGGGGCGCATAATCATGCGCCTGTGAGTAGAAAAAAAATGGTTAAAAAACCCCCGTTGAAAGTGTTTCAACGGGGGTTTTTTTAGTTGTGAGATAATGTCCAGCTCCTCCCTTTCTGGAAGAGCAGAGTTGAGCTCAAAGTCGGGAGACTTTGCGCAGCAGGCTTACAGCTTACAGCTTATCGCATATAGCTTATAGCTTATAGCCCAAAACTACACTACTTCCTGTTCTTCTAAAATATTTTCTGCTGAAGATTCCGATTTTTCCAGAATATCAAATTTTTCCAATTGTTCCTCTTCCCCGGTGAAATAGGGAAATACATCCATAATCGGGGATTCGGCGATCGCTGGAATAGTATAATCGCCCATTGTCCCCTTCATGGCCGTAATAGTATTGTCATAGGCCTCTTTTACATCATTGGCCTGCACCAGCATGTACATATTGGTCTTTCTCTCCTTTCCGCTCTCCTCATCATAGGCGATCAAGGCCACTTTAGACCGAAACCAGCGATCGGAATTTTCATA
>DATGQM010000190.1:0-3892 GCA_035304205.1 Arenibacter sp.
CCGGGATGAGAAGTCCTACCGTACTGCCCTTGGCCCAAGAGGGTTGGTGTTCCGTGCATACGGTAATCCACAAGGATACATTTTGGGAAGTTATCCAAGAGCTGAAAGCGGCCGGGGCCGAGGGTATTCTGGTATGCCCCATTGAAAAAATGGTGCTTTAATTTTGAACAACTATTAATTTCCTTCCACATTGGAGGGAACCTAGCGCAGACAGGGATGAACAAGATATATAATCCGCCGAAAAATGAATGGGCCACTATTTTAAAGCGACCTACACAGACCGTTGCCGACATTGAGGATATGGTCAACGCTATGTTTTTAGCGATAAAAAATGGGGGCGATAAGGTTGTAAATGAATACACTGAAAAATTCGACGGAGCGGTCCTTGAAGATAATCGGGTATCGGAGACGGAAATCGAAGCTGCCCTTGGCTCCATATCCGGGGAACTGAAATTGGCTATTCAGCAGGCAAGATCGAATATCGAAAAATTCCATTCCGCCCAAAAAACTTCCCGGATTTCCGTAGAGACTTCGGAAGGGGTACACTGTTGGCAGGAAAAAAGGCCTATCCAAAAAATAGGTTTATATATTCCAGGGGGAACGGCGCCCCTGTTCTCCACCATTCTCATGTTGGCGGTACCCGCCCAGATTGCGGGCTGTAAAGAAATTATCCTGTGCACCCCGCCGAACAAGGAGGGAAAAATATACCCTGCCATTCTGTATACCGCCAGTCTGTGCGGAATTACCAAGATCTTTAAGATTGGGGGCATTCAGGCCATTGCAGGGATGACCTTCGGCACGGAGACTATTCCGCAGGTATATAAAATATTCGGTCCGGGGAACCAATATGTTACGGTGGCCAAACAAATTGCCACCAAATATGGTGTTGCCATAGATATGCCCGCCGGACCCAGCGAATTGTTGGTAATGGCGGACGACAGTGCCTATGCGGCCTTCGTTGCGGCCGATCTATTGAGTCAGGCCGAACACGGCGTAGACAGCCAGGTACTTTTAATTTCTACCTCGAAAAAAATCATACAGGAAGTAGAAGCGGAAGTGGAGCGACAGATCAAAGAGTTGCCCAGACAGGAAATAGCAAGAAAGGCCATTGCGAACAGTAAATTGATATTTGTGGACGACGATCAAACGGCAGTAGACCTTATTAACGAGTACGGGCCGGAGCATTATATCCTCTGTGTACGGGAAGAATCGTTTTTTCTGGATCAGATCTATAATGCAGGTTCCGTTTTCATAGGCAACTATACACCGGAAAGTGCCGGGGACTATGCTTCCGGAACCAATCATACTTTGCCGACCAATGGATATGCAAAGCAGTATAGCGGTGTAAACCTAGATAGCTTTATGAAGGCCATTACCTTTCAGAAAATTTCTGAAAAAGGAATAAAGGGAATAGGAAAAACTATAGAAATAATGGCCGAGGCGGAAGGTCTCCATGCCCATAAAAATGCCGTAACCCTACGCCTGGAAAGTTTAAAAAATAAATAAATAATGCAAATGGAAGGAAATAGGGACATTTTCCCTATCCCCAACACCAATACTGATAAACAAAATACAAATGGGCAGCAAAGTGTTCGATCTTAATAAGTTGATCCGGGAAAATGTCAAGGGATTGAGTCCCTATTCCTCCGCAAGGGACGAGTATGTTTCCGATGGCTCCCCCATGGTCTTTCTGGATGCCAATGAGAACCCTTATGAAAGTGGTGTAAATAGATATCCCGATCCCCACCAAAGAAGCCTAAAGAAAGTGTTGGCCGCCCAGAAAGGGGTAGGGGCACATCAATTGCTTTTGGGCAATGGGAGTGACGAGGTACTAGATTTGATCTTTCGTGCCTTTTGCGAACCCAAGCAGGACAATGTGATCACCTTGCCCCCGACCTATGGCATGTACAAGGTCTTGGCGGGAATCAACAATATAGAAAATAGGGAAGTATTGCTTAGTGCCGATTTTGAACCCGATGTAAAGGAGGTATTAAGGACGATGGACGGAAACAGTAAATTATTATTCCTATGTTCGCCGAATAATCCTTCTGGCAACAGCTTCGACCGTAAGATTATCAAGGAACTGTTGGAGAATTTTGTAGGTTTGGTGGTAGTGGACGAGGCCTATATCGATTTTTCCCAAGAGGAAAGCTGGATCGGGGAATTGGACCGTTATCCCAACCTGTTGGTTACCCAAACCTTGTCCAAGGCTTATGGAATGGCGGGGATCCGGTTGGGCTCCTGTTATGCTTCGACAGAAATTATTGAGGTACTAAATAAGATAAAACCTCCTTACAATGTCAATGAACTTACCCAGCAAAGAGCTTTGGAGCGTATTTTGGACACAGATTCCGTTGCCGGGCAGGTAAAAATGATCTTAGCGGAAAGGGAATTGCTGTACCAGGTTTTACGGCAGGTAAATTTCGTGGAAAAAATATATGCCTCGGATGCCAATTTTATTTTGGCCAAGGTAGATAATGCCACTAAGAGGTACGATCAATTACTGAAAAAGGGGATTGTAGTAAGGAACCGGACCACACAGCCACTTTGTGAAAATACCTTACGGTTCACCGTAGGGACCCAAGAGGAAAATCAAAAATTAATAAGTGTTTTAAAAGAATTAATAACCGTATAGGATTAGATTATTATGGGTCAGGAAACAAATTTAAGCTCGGCCAAGGAAGGCTTTACCGGAAAAAGGGTTCTATTTATAGACCGGGACGGTACCATCATCAAGGAACCTGCGGATGAACAGGTAGATGCCTTTGAAAAAGTAACTTTTTATCCGAAAGCATTTACCTTTCTCGGTAAAATAGCGAGGGAACTGGATTTCGAACTGGTAATGATCACCAACCAGGATGGTCTGGGTACGACTTCTTTTCCAGAGGATACTTTTTGGCCCGTACACAATTTTATATTGCGATCTTTTGAAGGGGAGGGAGCGGTTTTTGATAAGGTATTCCTCGATAAGACCTATCCCCATGAAAATGCCGATACACGGAAACCAAAGACCGGATTACTGACCGAGTACTTTTCTGAAGCCTATGACTTGGCCAATTCCTTTGTGATAGGAGATCGGTTGACAGATGTTGAATTGGCGAAAAATTTGGGTTCCAAAGGGATTTACATCAATGACAATACCCATTTGGGCAATAATGAAATAACGGTACAACGCAAGGACCTAGATCCATATATCGCCCTGGAAAGCAACGATTGGGAAGAAATATATGAATTTTTGAAATTGGAACAGCGGGTAGCAGAAACCCGAAGAACGACCAATGAAACGGATATTTTTATAAAGTTGAACCTGGACGGTACCGGAAAAGGGAATATCAGTACCGGATTGGAGTTTTTTGACCATATGCTGGACCAATTGGCGCGGCATGGACAAATGGACCTGGAAATAAAGGTAAACGGAGATCTGGAAATAGATGAGCACCATACTATAGAAGATACGGCCATTGCCTTGGGAGAAGTGTTCCATATGGCCCTAGGAAATAAGTTGGGTATGGAACGCTACGGATTTTGTTTGCCCATGGACGACTGTCTGGCGCAGGTTGCCATTGATTTCGGTGGTCGGAACTGGTTGGTCTGGGAAGCCGATTTTAAACGGGAAATGATCGGGAAAATGCCCACGGAAATGTTCCATCACTTTTTTAAGTCGTTTACGGACGGGGCCAAGGCCAATCTGAACATTAAAGCAGAGGGCACTAACGAGCACCATAAGATAGAGGCCATATTCAAGGCCTTTGCAAAAGCGATCAAAATGGCGGTAAAACGCGATCCGGGGAAAATGGTACTCCCCAGTACAAAGGGAGTCCTATAATGAACATGACCGAAAATTGGTCGCAAATACGAATAGGGGAAAGATAAAAGAGGAAAGATAAAAGAG
>DATGQM010000191.1:0-14595 GCA_035304205.1 Arenibacter sp.
GATAAACTGGAAGGGGTAAGGGAAGCGGTCAGCAACAACACTATTTATGTTTCCTGGATCAAACGACATGGCAAAGGAAGGGTATTTTACAGTTCCCCTTCGCATAACGCCCAAAGCCTGGATAACCCGGACCTATTGCAATTCCTTCTGGACGGCCTGCAATATGTCGTGGGTGACCTGAAAGTGGACGATAGCCCTATAAAAATAAATTAGTAGGCAGTTGCAGTAGGCAGGGACTTTAGTTCAAACTTAAAACATACTGCTTATCGCTTAAAGCATTTTGCTTATCTCTTAAAGCATTTATAGCAAAACAAGCTCAAAGTCGGGAGACTTTGCGCAGCGGATTCGACATTCAAGCATAATGCTTATTGCTTATTGCTTATCGCTTAAAGCATTTATAGCATTTATAGCAAAACAAGCTCAAAGTCGGGAGACTTTGCACAGCGGATTCGACATTCAAGCATAATGCTTATTGCTTATCGCTTATTAAAATCGAAATAATTTTTGGCGTTGTAATAAGAGATATCCGAAACGATCTTGCCCAGCCATTTCTCATCGGCGGGCAATTCGCCATTCATAACGTCCTTCCCGATAAGGTTACACAAGATCCTTCTAAAATATTCGTGCCTTGGGAAGGATAAAAAGCTTCTGGAATCGGTCAACATCCCCACAAAACAGCTCAATAATCCCATATTGGACAGGGTATTCATCTGCTCTTCCATCCCGTTCTTTTGGTCCAGAAACCACCATCCGGAACCAAATTGCACCTTCCCCTTCACGGACCCATCGTTAAAATTCCCTACCATGGTAGCGATTACTGCATTATCCGAGGGATTAACGTTATAAATGATGGTCTTTGCCAACTGGTCCGTCCCGTCCAGTTCGTTCAGAAAACCGCTCAACGCCCTCGCCTGGGAAAAATCGCCAATGGAATCGAAGCCGGTATCGGGACCCAATTGGGTGAGCAACCTTTTGTTATTATTGCGAATGGCCCCGAGATGGAACTGCTGTGCCCACCCTTTTTTATGATAGGCCCTTCCCAAGAACAAGAGTATCCGTGCCTTAAAATACTGTACCTCGTCCGGGGAAACGGATTCCCCTTCCCTTACTTTTAGAAATATGTTTTTTGAACTGAAGGTACCTTCCCTTACACTATACAATTGCTCTAGACCATGATCTGCCAGTCTACATCCTTGTGCGTGAAAATAATCGATCCTATTTTCCAGGGCAACCAACAGGTCTTCATAGGTATCGATGGGTATTTCCGACACTTCGGCCAACAACTCCATATACGCCATATAATCCTTCCCGCCTTCTATGGCAAAGGCCTTATCGGGCCTAAACGTAGGGAAAACCTTGGGGGAAACTTCCTGCTCCTTGATCCGTTTATGGTATTCCAGGGAGGCTATAGGTTCATCCGTGGTACAAAGCGACTCTACATTTTGCTGTTGCAACAGCCCTAAAGTGGAATGGGACGGTTCCTGCAATATAGCAGCAGTACGTTCATAGATCGCCTCCGCGTTTTCTGCACCCAACAGATCGCTTACCCCAAAATAACGTTTCAATTCCAAATGGGTCCAATGGTACAGGGGATTCCTCACGGTGTAGGGAGCCGTATCTGCCCATGTTACGAACTTTTCCCTATCGGTGGCATCTCCGGTAATATACTTCTCATCTACCCCCAGGGCACGCATGGCCCTCCATTTGTAATGGTCCCCTGCCAACCATACCTCGCTAATATTGTTAAAGACCCTGTTTTCGGCAATTTCCTGAGGCGGCAAATGATTATGATAATCAATGATCGGCAGGGATTTGGCATAATCATGATATAAATGCTTCGCAAATTCATTTTGCAACAAAAAATTATCGTCGATAAAATTCTTCATGGGTTCAAGATATTAATATTCTATTTTGTAGATAGGTAGTATGGCGCCAATCATAAATTTGAGGAACGGTCTATTACAATAATCAAATCAACAATCCTTCAAAGGTCCTAGCGTGTTTTTTGAATGCTTTCCAGTAATTCCTCTTCCGTAAATTCCATCCCCCCCTTGGCTTTCCGGGTTCTCAGGCCATTTATTTCTTCGACGCCCAGCGATCTGGAATTAGGGGAAAAAGCATTGGTAATATAAGAAATAATATCAGCTATATCCCTATCCGAAAGATCCTTATTGTTCCTTAGTCCCGGCATTTGATGGCCCTCGTCGTACAATTCCCCATTTATAAGCAAGGGTCCCTTTAAACCATGGAGGATGATCAACCCCAATTGCTCGATATGGGTCGAAACATAGGCCGAGCCTACCAGTGGCGGCGCCAATCCGATGATTCCCTCCCCGCTGGAAGAATGGCAGGAAGCACAGATCTGCCGAAACAGGGACGCTCCGTTTGTCCGGGCGTCGGCCCTGGGTATTTGGGAAGAATAGATGAAATTTGGTTTATCCGCATCTATACGTACCATAGTTGCAGCTGTCAAAGTATTCAGGGCGGTGCCCGCAAAACTTTCCTGTTTGCCCAGATATGTATTCCAGGTCGGGAAAACCGTTTCTATCCCGCTTGTAATGGCTTCCTGGACTATTTTATTCTCACTGTATTTAGAGGACAGTTCATAAATAAAGGGAAAAAACGCCTCCGGGTCATATTCTGCCCACACCCCCACCGTAGAGGCTAGATACAGGTCAAGGACCTGGTCTTCCCGGGCCATTACCCCTTCAAAAAGGGCCTTCGCCTTGAATACTTCCCTGCCGTTGGCAAAATCCTCCATCAATACCATGGCGTGCGCCGCTATTTCCGATCCCCCCTCCCGCACCAGTCCGTACAGGAAATCGAACTGTAGGGCATCCAATCCTTCCAAGGCATAGAGCGCATGCAACTTTGCTAAGGGATTATTATTATGCTTGGCCATGGTTTTTAAGAGTGGCACGGCATCCGACCTGTTTTTATAGATCAGATAGTGTTGGGCACGATCCCTGATCCATCCGTTGTTATCCTGTAAGGCCGCTACCAGTTCGGGGCCGGACATGGCATCCAGGTCCGGGACCTTCCTGACCGATCGCCCCTTATTCCCGACCTTAAGGATCCTACCATAATCCACAATGGTGTCCAATTGTTTTTGGGCCGATATTTTTTTTAGATAGGGACTTAGGAAGGCATAATGCTGAATAACCCCACGATGCATATCCACTATGTACATATTTCCATCGGGTCCGTTCGATAGGTTGACCGGCCGGAACCCTTCGTCCAAGGAGGCCAAAAACTCCTTTCCCTGCCAGGCCTGTTCTGCCCGCACCCCATCACCATGGAAAGAAATTATATTTCTTTTGATGAGATTGGCTTCCGGCACGCACACAAAAACATTTTGATCGTATCCTTCGGGGAACATGCCCCCCCGGTATACCAATGGCCCACAGGCCGCGGTTACATTGACCAATAGGCTATCCTGATCCAGGACCCCTTTCTCATAGCCCCGATTTACCGATGCCGCGTGCAGGGGATAGACCCGTTGATCCCCCGTCAATTTTTGGTTCACTCCCTCCTTGGGTACAAAATACCTGTTTCGGGTCAATCTATTGGGCAATACGTGATCTCCCAATAACTGGGTGGAATTGTTGTTATAGTACAGTCTTCCAAAATTATCATGGGAAATTCCCCATTGTCCCCTTAAGGTAGTGGGCTCCTTTTTCCATTCCCCATTCTCGCGCCTGTACCTATAATTGGATTTCGCATTGTAGATCCAATTATCCAGATTCATCATCAATCCATTGGGCTGATGTTCCGGATTTCCTACGGTAGCATAGAGCGAATCTACCAATATCCGATTTACCGGCCTGTCATTTTCAATTTCGACAAACCATAAATTGGGCGATTCTACATATAACAATCCCCCGTAGACCAAGGCCAAGGCCCGGGGCATGACCAGGCTATCCAAAAATGGCCTCGCATGGTCCATAGTACCATCACCGTCCCGATCCTCCAGAATTTTGATAGATCCCGTACGCAATTCTTCCCCGTCCCCTTCTAAATTCTCCATAAATCCGGGCATTTCCGCCACCCATATCCTCCCCTTGGTATCGAAGTCGATCGCTATCGGCGCCACCAATAAGGGTTCGGAGGCGACTACATCCAAGGTAAACCCCTCTTCCAGGACATAACCATCCAACGAAACCACGGTTTCCTCAAAGGATGGCTTACAGGAAACAATGAACAATAAGAAAAAATACCACTTATTCAATCCCATAAATTATAATAATCAGTGCATTTGAACATTTACCCTCTTCTTCTATTATGCCGAGTTCCTACTCGCGTTTATATTTCCGTATAGGGACCTGATCACTATTTTTTCGTACAGTTCATTAAATTCGGAATCCTTGCCCATTTTTTGTAGGGCATATTGCTGTATTACCAATAAGGGCAAGACAATATTTTCCCTGATCTTTACCGATTCCCTGGAGATGGGTTCTTTTTCCATTAGAATTTTGGAATCGGAAATCAGCAGCAGCATTTCTTTGGACAGGAGGTATTCATCGTAAAGGATGGTCCAGAACTCTCCGTATTCCTTATCCTCCTTCATATAGCTGGTCAGCTCAAAATAGCACTTGGCCAAGGACATCATACTGTTCATCATAAGGGCCTTGAAGAGGGGGACTTCCTCCATCAGGTTTTTCAGGTCCTGCAATTTCCCTTGGTCCTTCAGTGTTTTGAGGGCCGATCCGATACCAAAATAACCGGGGACGTTTTGCTTTAACTGGCTCCAGGATCCCACAAAGGAGATGGCCCTTAGATCGGTCAGTTCCAGTTTCTTCTTATGCCCCCGCTTGCCCGGTCTGCTTCCTATATTTGCCTTCTGATAATATTTAAGTGTACTCTTGTTCTCCAGATAAGGGATGAACATTTTATGGCTCTTTAGGGCATCGTATTTTTCAAAGCTCAGGTCCGAAAGTTGCTCCAACAATTCCCTGGATTCCCTAGAAATTATATTTTCCTTCCCAAAAAGGTTATTGGAGAGTCCGGCCGTCAATAACTGTTCGCAATTGTGCGCAAACTGTTCCTTGGTACCATAGGTACTGGTTATGGTCTGTCCCTGAATGGTAAGCTGTATTTCATTATTGGCGATATCCTTGGTCTGCGCCGCATAAAAACGATGGGTCTTTCCGCCGCCCCGCGCCGGTGGCCCTCCCCTGCCATCAAAAAATATCGCTTTGATATCCCTCTCTTCACAAACGGTGGACAATCTTTCCTTGGTCTTAAAAATTTCCCAATTGGCCTTTACATATCCCCCGTCCTTGGTCCCGTCCGAAAAACCGAGCATAATGGTCTGTTTAGAATCCCTGTTTTCTATGTGGGTGCGATAGACGGGAATATCGAACAGTTCCTGCATGGTATTGGAAGAGCTTTCCATCCCCTTCATGGTCTCGAATAACGGAATAATATCAAAAGTAATGGAACGGGCCTCCCATCCACACCATCTGAACAATCCGAATACGAACAGCACCGAAAAGACATCCTCGGAATTGCTTATCACATAACGGTTACAGCCTTCTTCACCATTCCGCTCCTGTATGGCCCTCAGTTGCGATATATTGTTGATGGTGTCCTGAACGATTTCCTCCTCAAAATGCTGTGCATGTATGTTTATATCCTTATTTAGTAGGATATCGATCAATTCCTGTTTGTTCAATTCCCCTATATCCCCCTTGATATACCCATTGGCCTTCAGTACGGTCTCGACCACTTGCCGGTGTACACTATGGTCCTGTCTAATATCCAAGGTAGCGAAATGGACCTTGAAGATCTTTACCTTGTCTATAAAATGATCTAGATCCCTTGCGTACAGATTGTGATACTTTTGGGCCAAAACGGACCTGACTTCCAGAAGCGGGTCTAAAATATCCCTATATCCTAAAATTATATCGGCGTTGAACATCGTAGGGTATAAGCTTTCCCTAAGTCTCCCAAGAATATCCTGAATTTCCCTAAAAGTAAGTTTCTGCTGTAACAGCTTTAGGTCGTGATAGTAACATTTCATCAGCGCAGTACGCAATTCGTCGGCTACGTCCCTGGTAATACCGGAGGTGACAAAAGGGTTGCCGTCCCTATCGCCACCGGGCCAAAATCCCAATTTTATGATATTGTGGTTGTTGAACTCAAAATCCCCGATATTGCCCTTGATATAGGCATAGAGGTCGCCAATGGCATTATAATAAACGTTCCTTAAAAAGTAAATTATGTTTTTGGCCTCGTCCAAAGGAGTCGGTTTTTTTACGTTCACCAAGGAGGTCAGCCCCAATTGTTGGAGTACAAGATCTATATCGTTCATCTTATTGTCCAAGATCAAGTTCCTAAGATTATTGATAATGTCCAGGACGGCCGGGGTGTAGAATTGGGTAGGATGTGCCGTTAGAACGATACGTGCGCTAAATGTCGACAATTTTTCCGCTATGGTATCCCAACTTTTATTTTTATCCACCAACTGAAAGTAATCCCGGATGGTCAGGGAACTGCTGTGCTTTTGTAGTCTTGGAAATGCGGCATCCTCCACACTATCGTACAACACTACCTGTCTTTCTACATATTGGATGATTCGGAACATAAAATCTATTCGGTCCCTTTCCGAATCCAAATTGGCATAATTCTGAAAAAAAATATCCAAGATCTCCCCGGGATTCTTACCGGATCGTAATCCCTCCTCGGCCTGATGGAGCAAAATAGGTATCAGCATACCCACATTTTCAATGTTCCGGTACGGCAAATTAAGAAATAGGCTATTATAAATATTGAACTTGTTGCTGACCGATTTTTTAAACTCCTCTAATCTTTCCGATTGTTGCATATTCCTCATTATTATTATAGTTTAAGCTTTGGGATAGATCCGCATTAAGAAAGGATAAATATCGGGATATTTTAATATAGCGGACACCAATTGTTACCCAAACAACAAAAATAAGAAGGGATGCCGTAAAATTGATGTTCCTACAAGATTAATTTTCGGGAAGGGCCTGCTCAGGGCAATTTTATTTCCTAATTCATAGGCCCGGCCAGATCCCTCATTTACAGGGTACTCCAGAAAATCCCATTAATTTATGCAAACCTTTGCATAGTATTTATACTTATGCTACTAATTTTATTGCTATATTATTCCCCCTATTGGATTTCCAAATCCATTTTTGCGATGGATCGTCCGTAGCCCATAATAAATAATATCGGGATCGACAGTTCGGCATAGCTGCGTTTTTACAACCTTATAACAGATAAATAGGAGTATAAATAAATATATTATGTGGAAGTTATCCAAAATTGCATTGCTGCCTATTTTAATCTTCCATTGTGTCCTTTTACAAGCCCAAAGGACCCAACAAGATTCAATAAAGACCTATTTTTATCAAATCTCGAAATTGGTAGAGGCCAAGGAGCATCTTAAGGAGGATTTTTTTAATACCGAATTTCTGTTGGCGCAGGACACCCGTCTTCAAAATAAGGAGGCCGTACACATTCTTTTAAGTCTTTTTACCGCCCATATCTACAAATCCGATCAGTTGGCGAACGAATACAATGATCGGGCATTGCAACTCGCCCAAAATATAGGATATGAAAAGGGAATCCTGAACGCCATGTACAACCAGGCCTATCTCCTGTTCGTAAAAGGTCTCTTTGATGCCTCGATGAGCAAGGCCAATGAGGTAGGGAAAATGGCAGATCATATTAGCTATCCGGAAATCTATGGGGATATCGCCACCTTAAAATCCGATATATATACCGAAAAAGGGGAGTATGACAAGGCGTTGGAAACGGGATTAAGGCTTTTGGAAATAGCGGAAAAATCCAAGCATGATTATCTATTGATGAAGGCCAATGCCGCCCTGTCCCATTATTACCTGAGGATCGAAAACTATTCAAAGTCCCTGAGCTACTGTCTTACCGGTCTCCATTATATCCTAAAACTTAAACAAAACCAATATATCTATCCGAAAATAGATGAAATTGCACGGATGACCGCAAAAATGGATAATCCCATAGGGGCGTTAAAGACCTATGCCTTTTATCTGGACATAGAAAAAAAAATACCCTCCCCGGGAAGCTATATCCAAAGTTCGGTCTATATGAACATGGGCGATCTTTATATGTCCATCAATGATTTTGAAAAGGCCCGGAAGTACCTATCCCTTTCCCTGGATATGGTCTATGAAAACGAATACCTCTTTAGGATCCCAAGGGCATTGACCATGCAGGCCGAGTTGTTTTTAAAGACAAACGATACTATAAACGCCCAACTGAGCTATGAAAAAAGCATCGTAGCGGCAGAGCGGATAGAAGCTTTCGATGTAATAAAACAAAACAGTGCAATTTTAAGCGAGTTATTTACCCGTACCCATCAGCTTTCCAAGGCCTATGAATACAGGACCTTGTTCAGGGCCATAAAGGATTCGCTTTTTACCAACGAGAAGGAGCAAAAGATCCTCCTTTTGGAGGCCAAGCACAATATAAAGGAAGTCATCCAGGAAAAGAAGATATTGGAACTGGAAAATATTGCGCAGCAGGAAAGATTCAATACGATCATAATTGTCCTTGCCCTCTTGTTTATAATAAGTAGTCTGGCCATCTTTTCGTACCTAAAAGTGAGGCAAAAAAATAAATTATTGACTACCAAGACCATACAGCTTACCAAAATTCAGGTCAGGATGAAGGAAAGGCTTGCCGATTATCAGAAGACGCCATCGATAACAGCTACCCAAAAAATACGTTCCAATTTTTCCAGTGCCCAAACCACTACCACGATCGATAAGGATGTACAGGATATTATCCTGGCCAAACTGGAGAAATTGGAAAAAGAGCACTTTTTCCTGGACGCCAATTGTAGTCTGCACCAACTTGCCGAACAATTAAAAACGAACCCCAAGTACCTGTCCCAGGTCATCAATCAAGGAAAAAAGACCAATTTCAACAATTATATCAACGAGCTTAGGATAAATTATCTATTGCCAAAATTGTTGACCGACCTCGATTTCAGGAATAATAAACTAAACTATATCGCAGTATCCCTTGGCTATAATAACCTGAATACCTTTAATGCGGCCTTCAAAAAAAGGCTCGGCGTACTTCCGTCCAATTTTATAGAGGGCCTCAATAGTGAGGGCAGTACGGGGGAGGAAGAATCGTATTTACCTTCAAATCTTCTGAGCAGTTATAATTAATTCGGATCAAGGTCCGAGTTAAGACATATCCCGTGAATTGATCCCTTAAAAAAAGGCTGTCGTCCGTGAAGGGTATGATTCGCATAAATTAATTATGAACATCGCACAAAACAAAAGCAGCACCTTAAAAAAGATGCTGCCCTTGGAAACTAACTCAAATTAAACTAACAATTAATTACATATCCTTGTCCCGATTAATTTTCATAACCTGGATTCTGGGGCGTTAAATTGGTATTGTTGACCAATTCCTGACGTGGAATCGGGAACAACAAATGTTTTTCCTGCAAGGCCTCGCCCGAGTTCAAATTCACATGCCCTACAAAATTATCGAATTCACCGGTGGTATGGTTCAACACGCTTCTTAGACGTACCATATCAAACCAGGTAATCTGCTCAAAACACAGCTCGTGCCATCTTTCTTTCCAGACGGCTTCCCGTAAGCTCTCTTGAGTAAATGCACCCAGGGCGGGAGTAGTAAGTGTTGCACGATCCCGTATCCTGGTCAAGGCGTCAACGGCTGCCTGATTTGGGCCCGTTGCCTCATTGGATGCCTCTGAGTAGATCAACAGGACCTCGGCGAAACGGATGATGGGCAGGTTCAGGTTATCCTGACCCGTTCCCGGAACCCCGGAAGTTCCGTTCGCTGTTACATTAAAATGTTTAAAAATATGCGGGGCACCCAGATCAAATAGTTCTTCACTCCCGTTTCTGAAGTAGGTTTCATAAAACCATCCTTCCCTATCCACTGCCCTAAGATCTCCGGCTTCATATGAATTGAAAAAGCTGATTTCCGGAACCGTACTCCCCGTTCCTTCAGGACCCCTGTAGGTTACGGGCTGAAAATTGGGACGGGTATTGCCCATTGGGTTACCGGCTACCGAGTTGTTATTATATTGCAAGCTGAATATATGCTCTACGGTGTTGTTGTTTCCTTCATCGTGTACTTCCCCATAGGTATCGAAAAGATCGATGGGCCCGGCGTTATCTATGACCTCCTTGGACTTGGCGGCCGCATCGGCATAGCGTGCCGTTTCGTTTAAGGGGTTTCCGGCCATGGTAAGGTACACTTTTGCCAACAAGGATTTGACCGCGGATTGTGAAACACGACCAGAATCGTCTGTCCAAGGCAATCCAGAACTTTCAGCTTCCTGAAGATCGGTCACAATTTGAGCATACACCTCGCTCTGTGGGGTACGGGTCGGGTAAAAATCTTCGGAAGCAGCACTTTGTGGCAACAATATAAGGGGAACATCGCCCCACAAGCGTACCGCATAAAAATAAGCCCAGGCACGGAAGAACTTTGCCTCGCCCAAAACCCTGTTCTTGGTAGCTTCGTCCATTGAAATGTTCGGAACATTCGCCAGCACCAGGTTGGTGTTGCCTATTAACTTATAGACACCACGCCACCAGTTCCTGATATGTCCCGTATCGGCATCCCAGGAAAGGGTATACAGGTTGTTCAGATCCGAATTTTGGGCCGTCTGTGTGGTAGTGGTACCCGTTGGGGCCTCCAATAATTGCCAGTTGGAGGAAAAAATACCGGCCCCATCGCCCACGAACCGGGCATCCGCATATACTGCCGCAACAGCGGCTTCCGCATGTTTGGCCTCCGTATAAAAACTTTCGGGAGTCAAGTTGGACGGATCGGATTCATCCAAAAAATCGGAACAACCTACCGCTGTCACAAGTACCGCACAGAGATAAAATTTACCTATTTGCTTTTTTATATTGATTCTCATAATATATATATCTTTAAAAATTAACTTTTTATAATCCTACTTGAAGCCCGATAACAAAGGTTGTTGCTCTTGGATATTCGTGCCACTTCATCCCTTGGGAAAATGCGTTATTGCTGATGTTCCCCCGAATAGGAGTTACTTCGGGATCACCCTTTCCCTTTAACTCATCGCTTACGATCAAAAAGAAATTCTGTACGGAAGTGTACAACCTTAGTTTGTTCAATTTCAATCGCTCTACCAGTTCGGGTTGAAAAGTATAACCCAACATAAGGTTCTTGCCCCTTACGAAGGAACCGTCCTGAACCCAGTGGGAATCCACATTGGTCACATATCCGGCCCGGGTATCCCTTATCTGTGCGATCATGGTATTTTGATTATCGGGTGTCCATGCATCGAGTACCGACCTGTAGCTATTGGCCAAAGTCTGCCTATCCTCACTGGCGTGCAGGTTCATATCCATCACATCATTGCCAATGGAATATTGCAGTTCCACGGTAAGGTCTATATTTTTATAGGTAACGTAATTGGTAAATGCACCCCAGGCATCCGGGCTACCATTACCGATAATGGACCTGTCCGCATCGGTTATGGCACCGTCATTATTTACATCAAGATACTTAATATCCCCAGGTAATAAGGTTTTGCCTCCGCGGTAACTTGTAAACGCCGCGGCTTCGGCAGCCTCATCCGTACCCCATGTGCCCAATCTTGTAAGTCCCCAAAAGGCACCTACCGGTTCACCTACCCTAATAATACTGGTTTCGTTGGTAATCCCGGGACCACCCACTCCAAAGATATCCGCAGGAGTAGCTAGGGAAAGTACCTTGTTACGGTTCATGGAGATATTAAAGGAAGTATTCCATGTTACATCCTCTGTGCTGATATTGACGGTGTTCAACGAAAGCTCGATCCCTTTGTTCTCCATGGAACCTACGTTCCTTCTAATGGTAGCATATCCACTAGTTTGTGGTACGGGAGCGTCCAAGAGCATATCCGTGGTCTTTCGGTAGTAGTAATCGGCTTCCAAGGTAATCCGGTCATTGAACAGTCCCAACTCCAATCCCACATCGTATTGGGCGGTCTTTTCCCATTTAAGATCGGGGTTCGCCAATCGGTTCAGCCCTGTACCTCCTATACGGTTACCGCCCCAGATAGCGGCGTAGCCGGAACCCAAAAGGGATAATGAGGAATATGGTGGAATTTCCGAGTTACCCGTTATTCCCCAGCTTGTTCTTAGTTTTAAGTTGGAAATTGTTTCGCTATTTACCAAGAAATCCTCCTCTGAGGCCCTCCAGGCAATTGCCGCGGACGGGAAGAACGAGAACTTGTTGTTCTCACCGAACTTGGAAGAACCATCGGCCCTACCGGTCGCCGTGAAAAGGTATTTGCCCATCAGGTTGTAGTTTACCCTTCCAAAATAAGAATTCATGGCATGTCGCCAAGCGTTGGATTGAACCGCGATATTATTCGATCCCGCTCCCAGGTTATTATATTCAAAGAAATCCGTAGGGAAATTCCTCGAATCCGCATTCACATAGAACCTTTCGGACTGCTGCCATGAAAGTCCCAACATCGCTGTGAAGGAGTTGTTTTCGTTGATTGTCTTATCATAGGTCAAATAGTTCTCGAAAGACCAAAAGTTCTGCTTTTCGTTGCTCGCCAATGCCCTTCCATGACCTTCATTACTTAATGAGCTATCACTGAACTCGTTGTTTTCCTGTGTCATGACATTTACGCCCAATACGGTCCGGAACACAAGTCCTTCCATCAGGCCTACGTTGCCATATACACTACCGGCTACATTCTGGGTATTAAGAATATATTTCTGGCTGTAGAGCCTGTGCACGGAGCTCCTGGAACCTTCCGCATAAGGATAATCCCTATTGTCCGCAAATAAGCCCTCTTTTGGCCCTCTCTCGTAAATGACCGGCAAAATTGGCAGATCCTCTACCATTTGCCGTGCCACAGCATCGTTGGTATCCACCAGATTCTCGGTCTGATAGTTGTAACCCAAAGTCCCGCCGATCTTCAGCCAGGGTTTGATCTGGTCGTCGAGGGAGAACCTTCCTGAATATCGTTTAAGATAGGAATTTAACAGTAATCCCTGATCGTCCCTAAAGCCCAGTGATAGGGAATAGGTAGTGCCTTCCTTTCCGCCCGAGAATCCCACTTGGTGATTTTGGGAAAGATTATGCTGTGTGATCGCTTTCCTCCAATTGGTATCGTACAAGGGCCTACCATTGCTATCGAAAAGCAGGGCGGTCGCCGGATCTTGATGTTTAAGTCGTGGCTCGTATTGGGCATAATTCCCAGCGGCCCATCCGTCCGGGTCGAATTTTTCGGCATTTTCCCAGGAAAGCTGCTCGACCATCAGATATTCTTCGGAATTAAGGGCCTCGGCTCCATTGGGGCCGTGCTCCACCATGCTAAAATCTACATCATAGGTAATTCTTCCTTCCCCCACTCGTCCTTTTTTTGTGGTAATCAATATTACCCCGTTGGCTCCCCTTGCACCATATATAGCAGTGGAGGATGCATCCTTCAACACTTCTATGGAGACTACCTCGCTAGGGTTCAAATAATCGATCGCCGTACTAAACTGATCCTGGGCAGCTTGCGGCAATTGTACTCCATCCACCACATACAATGGGTTGTTGGAGGAGTTAATGGAACTGAATCCCCTGATCCTAATATTGGACTTTCCTCCCGGACGCCCCGAGTTGGTATTTACCTGTACCCCGGAGACCTTGCCCGACAAGGCCTGGTTAAGGGAGGTGGCCGGACGTTCGCGAAGTTTCTCCTCGTTTACGGAACCGACCGCACCGGTAAGATCGGACCTTCTTGAGGTACCATACCCGATAAGCACCACTTCATCAAGCTCACTGGCATCCTCCTCCATGTTTACATCCACGGTAGTTCTACCATTCAAGGGGATTTCCACTTTCTTATAGCCGATATAGCTAAAGACCAGAGTTGCATTGCTCGCTACATTTTCCAGGGAATAATTCCCATCAAAATCCGTTTGGGTACCATTGGTAGTCCCTTTTACCAAAACGTTTGCCCCGGGTAAGGTCCCCGTCTGATCTGAAACGGTACCTGTTACCGTTTGTCCTTTCGCCAGCCCGAAACTTATAAAAGCTCCCAATAGCAAAAAACTTTTCAATAATGTAATCTTCATAAATAATGATTTTAAAAAGTTAAGTTAGTTGAGTATATAATTAATAATTACTCGGTCACCCTGGACCGAAGTCCAATATATGGCCAAGATAATCAAAAATTATTCTTAAAGGTATGTTAATGAAGATACAAAATCCGTGCTTAGTACAGAAATAAGCCTAAAATTCATGAATTTTAGGATTTTTATAATGCATTGAAATATGGGCTGGCCATTGACCCCGCTATAGGCATTAAGATAGCCGATAACCAAACGCATAGCTTTTTTTTGCTATAGACCATGAACCTTATGCATTGAATTTTGAATCTTGGTAGGGGATACTGCCAACTGCAACTGCCTGCTGCCAACCCAACATTGAAACTTTGAACTTTAAACTTTGAACCTCAACAACCTCAACCAGGCCATTATTTCTTTGGAATGAAGCTGGTAATTTGCGATTTCCTGGGGAATTTCTTCCTGCTGCCTGAGTTTCAGACAAAATTCCTGTACGTCCCCA
>DATGQM010000192.1:0-4982 GCA_035304205.1 Arenibacter sp.
TGGGTTTGAAAATCCATCGGAAGTACAGGAAAAAGCGATCCCGATTTTATTGGATGGAGAAACAGATTTGGTAGCCCTGGCCCAGACCGGGACGGGAAAGACCGCCGCCTTTGGATTTCCACTTATTCAAAAAATCGACCCCAGTAGTAAAACTACCCAAGGGTTGATCCTATCCCCTACCCGGGAACTTTGCCTGCAGATCACCAACGAAATGGTCAATTACTCCAAATATGAAAAAGGAGTGAATATCGTTGCCATATATGGTGGTGCAAGCATAACCGATCAGGCCAGGCAAATAAAGAGGGGTGCCCAAATAGTGGTTGCTACCCCCGGAAGGATAAAGGACATGATCGGACGTGGATTGGTAGATATCTCCAAGATCGACTACTGTATCCTGGACGAGGCCGATGAAATGTTGAATATGGGCTTTTTTGAGGACATCAAGGATATCCTCTCCAATACGCCCAAGGAAAAATCGACCTGGTTATTTTCGGCCACCATGCCCAAGGAAGTTTCCATTATCGCCAAAAAATTTATGCACAGCCCCAAGGAAATTACCGTGGGAACAAAAAATTCCGGTGCCAGTACCGTTCAGCACGAATATTACATAGTTGGCGGTAGGGATCGATATGAAGCGTTAAAAAGATTGGCGGATACCAATCCGGATATTTTTTCCCTAGTTTTCTGTAGGACCAAAAGGGATACCCAAAAGGTAGCCGAAAAGTTGATAGAGGATGGATATAATGCAGGGGCGTTGCACGGGGACCTGAGCCAGAACCAAAGGGATCTGGTAATGAACTCTTTCCGTAAGAAACAGATACAGATGTTGGTGGCAACGGATGTTGCCGCACGTGGTATCGATGTTGATGACATTACCCATGTCATCAATTATCAGTTGCCCGACGAAATAGAGACCTATACGCACCGAAGTGGACGTACGGGAAGGGCCGGAAAATCCGGTATCTCCATGGTAATCATCACCCGAAGCGAACTGCGAAAAATAAAATCCATCGAATCCAAGATCCAACAAGAATTTATTCTAAAAAAGATCCCAAGTGGAATGGAAATCTGTGAAATACAGCTTTATCATTTGGCCAACAAAATTAAGGACACCAAAGTTAATGAAGAGGTAGACCACTATCTACCTGCGATTAATGAGGTATTAAAGGGCATAGATCGGGAAGAGCTTATTAAAAAGATCGTTTCCGTAGAATTCACCCGCTTCTTTAACTATTACAATAAGACCAAAGACCTGCGTTCTTCCGATTCCGGGGAGCGAGGGGAAAGAAGCGAAAGAGGAAGGGATAGGGACAATGATTATGGCGACTTCAACCAGAACGGAAATGTTAGATATTTTATCAACGTAGGGGAAAAAGACGGTTACGACTGGATGTCCTTAAAGGATTTCATAAGGGATACCGTTAATCTGGGACAGGACGATGTGTTCAAGGTAGACGTAAAGGATAGCTTTTCTTTCTTCAATACCGATGCGGCCGCTACGGAAGCTATTTTAAAAACCTTTACGGAATTCAAGGTCGATGGAAGATTTGTTAACGTAGAGGTTTCCAAAAGTCCCGGAGGCGGTGGCGGTGGCGCTAGCCGCGGCAGACGCGATAGGGGCCGAAGTGGCGGTAGTAGCGGCGGCGGATATTCCAGGGACAATGATAGGAGCAAGAGCAGAAGAAGGGATAGCGGCCCAAGCAAAGGAAGCTATGCAAGTAGTTCCGGAAATAGAAGGTCCAAAAGAAAAAGTGATTCTTATTAGTTAATAGTATATTAAAAAAATACGCTTCGGCGTATTTTTTTAGTTAGTTTACGGATTATAATCTTGGAATTAAAATTAATGAGGAATTATTTATTGACCTTTTTTATTGCATTCGTTTATTTTGGACACGCCCAGGAAACTGAAAATAAAGGTGATATAAAGCAATTAAAAGCAGTAGTATTAAATGCACAGACCGATAGGCCCATGGAAAGTGTCCATGTGGTAAACCTGAACAGGGTGGTCGGCACCATCACCAACGAAAAGGGAGAGTTTGACATTCCCGCAGCGGTAAACGACACCCTATATTTTTCTTTTTTGGGCTTTAAATCGCAAAAAGTCAGGGTCACCAACGATATGTTCAGGTTTAAGAACACGGAAATATCCCTTACCGAATTGGCCTATGCCCTGGAGGAAGTGATCGTTAGGCCCTATTCACTTACCGGGTACCTGGAAATCGATGTAAAGAACCTCCCGCTGAACAATGCGTTCCAGTATAGTATTTCGGGACTTTCCGTTGGGTACGAGGCCGGGAACAAGAATCCGAGTGCAGTGACCAAAGTATTGGGGGCCATCCTTAATCCTGCAGATCTGTTGCGAAATCTGTTCGGCAAAAAACCCAATCAGATGCGTAAACTCAGGCAAATGAAGGAAGACGATCAGATAAGGGACCTTTTGGCCTCCAAATTCGACCGGGAAACCCTTATGGAACTGCTACAGATAGAAAAACTGGATATAGAGGACATTTTAAATAATTGCAATTACTCCAGGTCCTTTATCGCCACTGCAAACGACCTTCAGATCCTGGATGCCATCAGCAATTGTTACGAGGAGTTTAAGGTATTGAACAGAAAAAAGTGATCTAACTACACTAAAGAAGACGATTATTATTCCCGGTATCCCTAAATAAATTTTCTATTTCGATTTTCATTTTATAGCTTTAGACAAAATAAACATAAGTGAAAAAAACCTTTGTTTTTATCATTTACCTACTTCTTTTGTTTGCTTGCAAGGAGAACAAAAAAGAACCGATAGAGAAATTGGACCGGCCCGTAGCGGGTGTGGACCAAAAGAGTGCCAAGGCACCTTTCTATTGGGAGGGGGCCAATATTTACTTTTTACTTACCGATCGATTCTATAACGGCGACTCCCTAAATGATACTACCCTAAACAGGACCAAGGAAACCGGTGTGCTACGTGGTTTTATGGGAGGGGATATAAAGGGGATTACCGCTAAGATAGAGGAAGGCTATTTTTCGGATCTGGGAATAAATGCCATTTGGTTTACCCCGGTCGTGGAGCAGATACACGACCCTGTTGATGAGGGTACCGGCAACACCTACGGTTATCATGGATACTGGACCAAGGACTGGACAGCCTTGGACCCTAATTTTGGTTCCAAAAAAGATTTGGAAACCTTGGTGAAAACAGCCCATAAAAATGGGATCCGTATATTGATGGATGTGGTACTCAACCATACGGGACCGGTAACGGCGACAGACCCGGTCTGGCCATCGGAATGGGTCCGGACCGGACCGGAATGCACCTATAAGGATTACGGGACCACCACGGCCTGTACCTTGGTGAAAAACTTACCGGATATAATAACGGAATCCGATGAGGCCGTAGAACTCCCGGATGCCCTCCTGGCCAAATGGAAGGAGGAAGGGCGATTAAGCAATGAATTGGATGAATTACAGGTGTTCTTCAATAGGACCGGATATCCCAGGGCCCCAAGATATTACATCATAAAATGGCTTACCGATTATGTAAACGACCTTGGTATAGATGGCTTCCGGGTAGATACCGCAAAACATGTGGACGAGAATACATGGACCTCCCTATACCATGAGGCTTCCTATGCCTTTAATACCTGGAAGAAAAAACATCCCGAAGAGATTTTGGACGAAAATCCGTTCTTTATGGTGGGGGAAGTATATGGATACGGCATCTCCCAAGGGCGTACTTATGATTTTGGGGATAAAAAAGTAGATTATTTTAATCATGGTTTTAAGAGCCTCATCAATTTTGAATTAAAATATGATGCGCATTCCGATTATGAGACCATTTTTAATAAATACAATACCCTTCTATTCTCGGAACTCGAAGGCAAAAGTGTGGTAAACTATCTTAGCTCCCATGATGATGGCCAACCCTTTGATCAAGAAAGGAAGCTGCCCTATCGTGCGGCCAATATCCTCTTGCTTACTCCTGGGGCCTCCCAGATCTATTACGGGGACGAAAGCAACAGGAAACTGAAAATCGATAAGGCCATGGGCGATGCCAACCTGCGTTCCTTTATGAACTGGGAAGAGCTACAGAGTGGGGACGGCACCAAGGAAGTACTCGCCTATTGGCAGCTATTGGGGCAGTTTAGGAACAGGCACCCTGCAGTAGGGGCCGGCAAGCACAATATGTTATCCAAAAGCCCCTATGTCTTTAGCAGAAGTTTTACCAGGGACGATTTTAAGGATAAGGTCGTTATCGGCCTGGATCTGCCCAAAGGAAAAAAGCGCCTTCGGGTAAAAGGTTTTTTTGGGGATGGTACCACCCTGTTCGATGCTTTTTCCAAAACCTATATCATTGTAAAAAATGGGGAGGTGGAACTGGATAACAATTTTGATATAGCTCTTTTGGAACTGGCCCAAAAATAAGGCCATGTCCTCTCCCCTTCCCGAAAATCCCTGACATTTTAACGTTTCCTAAATACATTACTGGGCGTGGTTTGATAATTTTGCCGTTCGCTCATCTTAGATGAAATGAGGCTCGGGAAATAAATCGATGAAAATACATGACGTTTAATAGGCGTAGTTTTATTGGCAAATTATTCATTGGAATTATCGGTCTAGTGGTCTTGGATGCCTATTGGCTCGAACCCTATTTTATAGAATGGACGGAATTCGATCTATCCGGCGAGGATACGGACAAAATAAAGGCCATACATCTTACGGATATGCACATTCGATCGTCCGGGGCCTACCACAGATCGGTCGCAAAGAGAATCAACAAAGAAAGACCCGATGTAATTCTTATAACCGGGGATACTATAAACCACAATAGTTATTTCCCTTTTTTAATAACGTTCTTGGATATGGTGGATATCAAAATTCCAAAAATTGCGATTATAGGGAATACGGAATATTCGGGCAGGGTAGATTTTGTGCGTTTACAGGAGGTATTTGAAAAGTATAACGGCACTTTATTGATCAATCGATCCCAG
>DATGQM010000193.1:0-2871 GCA_035304205.1 Arenibacter sp.
CTCAATACTCAATACTTTGTACTTAATACATAATACGCCTATTTTTGTCCCAAATATAGATTCATGAGCTCATCCAATAGTGAAAGATATAATCAAAGAGGGGTATCCGCCTCCAAGGAGGACGTGCACAATGCGATAAAGAATATCGATAAGGGGCTATTTCCCCAAGCCTTTTGCAAAATTGTACCGGACTACCTTACGGGGGACGAGGACTATTGCTTGGTCATGCATGCGGACGGGGCCGGTACAAAATCCTCCCTGGCATATATGTACTGGAAGGAAACGGGAGACCTGTCCGTTTGGAAGGGTATTGCCCAGGATGCCCTGATCATGAACGTGGATGACCTGATCTGCGTAGGGGCCACGGATAATATTATGCTGTCCTCCACGATAGGGAGGAACAAGAACCTGATTCCGGGCGAAGTTATTTCCGCCCTCATCAATGGCTCCGAAGAATTGATCGCAGACCTCGGGGACCATGGGATCACGATTCGCTCTACGGGGGGGGAAACGGCCGACGTAGGCGATCTGGTAAGGACTATAATCGTAGATTCTACCGTAACGGCAAGGATGAAAAGAACCGATGTGGTCAATAATGCCAATATCAAGGCGGGCGATGTGATCGTAGGATTATCTTCATCGGGCCAGGCCACCTACGAAAAGGAATACAACGGGGGGATGGGGAGCAATGGACTGACTTCGGCAAGGCACGATGTTTTTTCCAAATATTTGGCAGACAAATATCCGGAGAGTTATGATGCGGCCGTTCCTGCGGAATTGGTGTATTCGGGCCAGGTAAAATTGACCGATCCCGTTCCCGGTACGCCCTTGGATGCCGGAAAATTGGTGTTGTCGCCCACCCGTACCTATGCGCCCATCGTAAAAAAAATATTGGAAAAATACAGTGCCAGGGAAATACACGGGATGGTCCATTGCAGTGGGGGGGCACAGACCAAAATCCTTCATTTTATAGAAAACCTTCATATAATAAAGGATAATCTGTTTCCCGTACCGCCCCTGTTCAGGTTGATCCAGCAGCAATCGGGTACGGATTGGAAAGAGATGTACCAAGTGTTCAACTGTGGGCATAGGTTGGAACTATATGTAAGGCCCGCCATTGCCGATGACCTGATCGCAATATCCGAAAGTTTTGGGGTAGCGGCCCAGATCGTAGGAAGGGTAGTAGAAAATTCTGTTAAAAAACTCACAATTAACAGCGAGTTCGGCAGCTTTGAATATTAAAGCATACGATTCTTCCATTTCATACGTTTTTGTAGAAAGAAACCTACTGTTATGGAAAGAAAGGAATTTTTAAGGAGCCTTGGCGCCGGTGCTGCCTTTGCTTTGACTTTTTCCTGTTTGCACTCCTGTTCTTCAGATAGCGGAGAGGACCTGAATCCGAGGCCAACGCCTACGGGAGTAGATTTTACGATCGACCTAAACTCGGCCGAGGCATCAAAGTTGGCGATCAACGGAGGTTTTATTTTAGCCAGGTCAAGGCCAGAACTTAAATATACGGATATTGTGGTCGCCAGAAATCTGGAGGGTAATTTTGTGGCGGCAAGTCAGATATGCAGTCACGAACAAACCGATCTGGTACGGTTCG
The DNA here is from genome assembly GCA_035304205.1 of Arenibacter sp. GTDB lineage: Bacteria > Bacteroidota > Bacteroidia > Flavobacteriales > Flavobacteriaceae > Arenibacter. The sequence continues at coordinate 1,607 of DATGQM010000193.1, forward strand.
TCGACGATGTGGGCGGAGGTATCTTTTCCTGCTCCGGCCACGGTTCCGAATTTGATCAGACCGGGAGGCCCTTGAACGATATTACGAAAAACCCCCTAAAAATATTTAAGACGTCCTTATCGGATAATATGCTGCGCATTTACGAATAAAGTACTTGGTCCACCATGAAAAGCTTATGTTTTCAAAGTAAACCATTGTTATTTTATAATCCACCATCGTCCATGATATTTCCCCCACATCGAAGACATTTCTTTTTGACCATGGATCCCAAAAGGATTTATTTGTCCAATATGGCGAGTATGACCATGCTCCGTTCGATTGGATCTGAACATCAAATACTTTTAATAAGGTGAAGGTGCTTATTTCCTTTTTATGCTTTTTTTCCCTCATTGGTCTCGCCCAGGAACAACCTCTTGTTACCGTACATCGTAGTGCCCAAATAATGGGAAGCAAATTTAGCATAACGGTAGTGGCCGACAACGAGGAGATGGGCTATATCAATATAGAGGAAGCCATCTCCGAAATCAAAAGGATCGAAAAATTGATATCCTCCAAGGAGGAAGGTTCCGAAACGGCAGAAATCAATAGGAATGCCGGCATTAAACCGGTAAAGGTAAGCCTGGAACTATTCCGACTTATAGAAAGGGCCAATCAGATATCCGAGATGACGGACGGGGCCTTCGATATTACGAGGGCGGTTTTGGACGATATATGGAAATTTGACGGTACCATGCAATATTTACCTCTGGAAGGGGAGATAGAGGAATCCATGAAAAGGGTCGGTTATAAAAATATAATCCTAGACCCCAAGGAGCATACCGTATTTTTGCGATTAGAGGGCATGAAAATAGGTTTTGAGGGCATAGGGAAAGGATATGCGGTGGACAAGGCCAAGGAACTCATGGTTTCTGTCCAAGTAAGGGCAGGGGTAATCAATGCAGAGGGAGACCTCACTACATGGGGTACCAAGGCAACAGGGGATAAGTGGTTGATCGGAATAGCCAACCCCCTGCACAAGGAGAAAATGTTTTCTTGGATCCCGGTATTGGAATCTTCCGTGGCCACTACCCAGAGCTACGACCGGTTTATTTCGTTCAACGGTAAAAAATATTCCCATATCCTGGACCCCAGGACCGGTGTTCCCGCTATAGGGGTGAACAACGTATCCGTGTTTGCAAAGAGTGCGGAACTATGTGATGCCCTGTCTACCGCCGTCTTTGTTCTGGGGGTGGATAGGGGCATGGCCCTAATATACCAGTTGAAGG
>DATGQM010000194.1:0-3168 GCA_035304205.1 Arenibacter sp.
CAACCTGATCAAGGCCATTAAAACGAAAGATCCGGACGCCGATATCCGTTGTTGGGGCGGAGACCTGATGAAAGCAGCGGGCGGAACCTTGGTAAAACATTATAAGGAGATGGCATTTATGGGCTTCCTGGAGGTGGTGGCCAACATCAATCAGATCTTCAAAAACATTGCATTCTGCAAGCAGGACATTCTCCAGTTTAAACCCCACGTCCTGATCTTCATAGATTATTCCGGCTTTAACCTTCGGATCGCCGCCTGGGCCAAAGAACACCGAATAAGGACCCATTATTATATTTCCCCACAAATATGGGCTTCTAGGGAGGGAAGGATAAAGAACATCAAAAGGGATATAGATGCCCTACACGTTATCCTTCCGTTCGAAAAGGAATTTTATGAGAACAAACACCAATTCCCTGTCAATTTTGTAGGCCATCCGCTTATCGATGCCATTGGGGAGATCGCCAGGGCCGAGGATAGATCCTTTAGGGAGGAAAACCGATTGGATCCAAAAAAACCTATTATCGCCCTTTTACCGGGCAGCCGTAAGCAAGAAGTACAAAAGATGCTGACGCTGATGCTCTCGGTAACGGCATTCTTTCCCAACTATCAATTCGTGATTGCCGGTGCCCCCAGTTTGGATCCGGGGTTTTACCGACCGTTCCTAAGATCGACCACTATAAACCTGGTCTTCGACCAAACATACGACCTATTGAGCCTGTCCCATGCCGCTTTGGTGACCAGTGGCACTGCTACTTTGGAAACAGCATTGTTTAAGGTGCCCCAGGTAGTCTGTTACCGCGCCAATTGGGTATCGTACCAAATCGCAAAAAGGATCATCACCCTCAAATTTATTTCCCTAGTTAACCTGATCATGGATCGCGAAGTGGTAAAGGAACTTATCCAAGGTGAACTAAACCTTAAAAATCTACGAAAGGAACTTTCAAAGATCCTGGAAGGTGAAGAAAGAAAAAAGCAATTGGAAGCGTACAACGAATTGGAAAAAAAACTTGGGGGTATGGGCGCCAGTGAAAAAGCGGCCACTTTTATCGTAGCGGATGCCCGATCGGTTTAAATAAATTTTTTAAATTTGATACCCAGCGACCCTAATCTTTACGTGGATGACCAGAACGTTTATTTCCCTGCTATTATTTATTTCCTTGGTCGGGTGTGGCGTATCCAAGAAAAAGATCAGCTCCGGAAATGAAAGAAAAATCAGCGTTGCTCCCTCCAAAGAACCCATGGAGGCAAAACCAAAGCTTGGCGAACCCCTGGAAATCAATGAAAAAAAAGTAGCGGACAAGACCCTGCAGATTATAAATACGGCCATGACCTTTACCGGGGTCCGGTATAAATACGGGGGCTCTACTAGAAAAGGCATGGACTGTTCCGGACTGCTCCACGTTTCATTTGCCGAGCACGACATAGCCATTCCCCGTGCTTCCTATATGATCGCCCGGGAAGGCGAAAATATTGAACTTAGGGAGGTAATCGTCGGCGACCTCCTTTTTTTTGGGACCTCCAATAGAAAGAAAAATATAAACCACGTGGGCCTCGTGGTCGCGATCGACGGCGATGATATAAAATTCATACATTCTACCACCTCCAGAGGTGTTATTGTCTCCTCCTTAAGGGAAGGATATTGGAACCATGCCTTTATAAAGGCCACTAGGATCCTCTGATATGCAAATGCTCCAATTTACCACCGTAAAGCTATCCCTCTGCCTCATATTCGGAATTTTAACAGGTAATATACTACATATATCGATCGGGATATCTGTATTTATAGGTCTTTCCTTATTATTTCTACTGGGTTTGGAACATCGTTTTGCCCAAAATACCCATAGCCTGCGCTTTGGATTCCTTGTCGTCCTATTGACCCTGGCGATTGGGAATCTCGCCATCTCCCTCACCCGCTCCACCAATACGCCCGATCATTACAGTCATTTTACGGTTCATGAAAAACACGTCTATACCCTAAAGATACGGGAGGTCTTAAAATCGAACGCCTTTTCGGACAGATATACGGCCCATGTGATAGCAGTGGATTCCCTACCCGTTTCAGGAAAAATCCTTTTGTATATCACCAAGGACACTGCTATAGGCCCTTATGAGGTGGACGATGAAATTATAACCTTTACTTCCCTTGTCCCCATAAGGTCCCTGTTAAACCCCTATCAATTCGATTATAAAAAATATTTGTCCCATATGGGGATATCCCATCAGGCGCATTTGGGCGTGTCCCGCTATCTGTTAAGGGAATCCCCTAAAACAACGTTGTATGGCATTGCCGCAAAAGCGCGGGTCCATATCATTAAAAGGCTGAAACGGGAAGCCTTTGGGGAAGAGGAACTGGGGATTATACAGGCCCTGTTATTGGGTCAGCGCAATGAAATTACGGAAGACACCAATACAGAATATAAGAATGCCGGGGCTTTTCATATTCTGTCCCTATCCGGCCTGCATATTGGCATTATCCTGGGCCTGCTCCATTTCTTATTGCGTCCCTTGGAACTGTTCCCTAGGGGAAAAACCATAAAATTGATCCTGATCGTACTGTTACTTTGGGGCTTTGCCTTTTTGGCGGGCCTGTCCGCATCTATCCTTAGGGCGGTCGCTATGTTTACCTTTATTGCCTATGCGCTGCACCTTAACAGGCCCACCAGCCACTTTAATATCCTGGCCCTTTCCCTGTTTTTTATCCTCTTGATCTTTGATCCCCTGTTGGTGTTCAATGTTGGATTTCAACTAAGTTATGCCGCCGTATTTGCCATAGTCTGGATCTATCCGCATTTGAGAAAATATTGGATGCCCAAAAACTGGTTATTAAAAAAAGGTTGGGAAATTATTGCGGTCAGCCTTGCCGCCCAATTAGGCGTATTGCCCATTACGCTGTTCTATTTTCATAACTTTCCGGGACTGTTCGTTCTAACCAGCCTATTGATCTTACCTCCTTTGGGCTTTATTCTAGGGATGGGGATCGTGGTCATTTTTCTGGCCCTGATCAATAACCTGCCCTCCTTTATGGTTATAATATACGATATGGCCATCCGTGGGATGAACGATATTATTGCTTGGGTTTCCCAACAGGAGAGCTTTTTATTCCGGAATATTTCCTTCGATGGGGTTCAATTGATCCTTCTCTATGGCACTATTATTTGCTTGAGGTCC
>DATGQM010000195.1:0-5354 GCA_035304205.1 Arenibacter sp.
AAAGAAATCCAACCCGTTAAAATTTTTCCGGTACCTGTCCGGCAAGGGCGAAGTTTCGGGATCTTTAAACTCCCTATTCAATTTTTTATGAAATTCAAAGGCATCCTCCAGTCCGGCCGTATATACTATATCCGTTAATTCCTGCTTGTCGTGATACCTTTTTTCCTTACAACTCCACGCACATAAAATTAAAATTAAGATCAATCCTCGCATATTCCCCTTTTTATTACAAAAATAGACAACTTGTTTAACTAAATGAAATTGTGTTTGATTTGATAGTTATGGGGTTAAGAGGTTAAGAGGTTAAGGGGTTAAAGGGTTAAAGGGTTAAAAGGTTAAAAAGCTAAGTGGTTAAGAGGTTAAGGGGTTAAAGGGTTAAAGGGTTAAGGAAAATAACATAACCTCATAACCTTATAACATAACTTTATAGCCTTATAACTTGTAGCCATCCTTAATCCACGATTACATCATAACGGGCCCCTTTTAAGTATTTTTCCACAATTTGGTTAAATTCGGGTGTTATTCTTAACAGGGCGGTATGTTCAAGGTTGTACAACAGGGCCTTGTCCGTATATCCATTTTTTAATAGCTCCTCCAAATAGAATAACGAGGTTCCGAAGTCATCCTCTTTCGCACTATTGGAAATTATTTTTAAATAGTTGCCGTATTCCCGGGGTGCGGTAATGGTCTTCAACATCCAAAGCAGGCTTAGGGCCTCTTCATCGATCTGTTCTTCGGCCCCTAACAGGGCAATATCCTCTTCTATCACGGCGTTTAGGAATCCCGACAGTCGCTTGCCCATTTGCCGTTCTGCCGCCAAATTACTTTCCCCATATTTTTTTAATTCCCCCATTTGGTACATCCACCATCCCAAATTGTTGAAGTTATAGGTAGCTACATCTTCCTCCAGGGAATAAATAAAATCTTCCCTGATGAAGGATTCCTTCAACATAGTATTGTTTTCAGTGCGCTGCATGGCCTTATAGGCCTTGTTTTTCTTCAGTTGTTTCTTGATATTTTTTAAAGAATCGGTATCCTTGTGCAAACGATAGACCGAAAGGGCCACATCCAATAAATTATCCGCCCGTACCAATTTATTCGTGTTCAGCAGGCCGTTCAGTTCCATTAGGTTATTTTCATAAGACCGATCTATATATTGAACGTCCTTATCGATAGCTCCTTTGGCCATGGCGGACAATGTAAATATCTCCATAGCTTTTTTCATGTAATCGGTAGCGGGCCATTCGTGGCCCCCATCAAACACGATCAGGTTATTGGGAATCTTCAATTTATCCAATATGCCCTTGGCGGCCAACATCTCCGTATAGGCGTAATCCTCCCTACCGACTATCCCGATCCAATAGAAAGACTGCTTGGCGTCCAAAATCTCTAAATTGGGGTAGGCCGCCCCGCAAGAAATCACCCCCGTAATCCCTTTCACAAAGAGGGGAAGTACACTTGCAAATTGGCCCCCTTTGCCCAGACCGGAAGTATAGGTCCTGTTTTTATGAATGGGCAAGAGCTTGACCACGGTATTGAACATCCTTCCGGTAATCAAAATATTGTCGGTAGTGGACAAGGTATCGCTCACGTTATTGGAGGCCACCAAAATGTATTGCTGCCTCTCCGCAGCTTCAATATACATCCGAATGGCCTGTTTTCCCTTTCCCTCGAAATCGAAAACAAGGACGATCGGCCAATTCTTGTCCAGATCGAACGATGTTGGAAGAAAAAGTGAAAAACTTTCGGAGTCGGAATCCTGGACCGCGATGGAATCTATTACAGCACCTTTTTTTAAAGTAAATTGCTGGGCATTGGCCATATAGACCGTTCCCAGAAACAACAGTATCATAATTTTTCCCATAACCGTAATAACATAAAATTTTCGGCCAAGATTAATATTTTAAGTTCAATGCAGGGATGTCTAAAGGAAATCCCGACTTTCCATAAAACTTGACCTAATAAAGTAAACAATAAAAATCATAACATCAAAATCCAGAAATGGATCGTACGCCCGATGGGACCGATTATTCCCGCGCTTTAGATCAAATTTCCCGTTTTTTAAGCGGCGCATTGGAAACTACATGTGAAAGAATAATGTGGGTGCGGGTCTCCCCGTACTGAATGAGCTTATCTATAAATTTTTCCAGATGCAACTGATCCTTGAAGACCACCATCATAATAATATTTTCATTTCCCGTAATACGGTAGCAATTGATCACCTCCTCAAAAGTACCCACGATGTCCAGAAAAGGCCTCAGTTTTCCCATAAATGCCCGCAGGGTAATGATGGCCTTTAATTGATAACCGGAATGTGAATGGGACACCTCGGTCTTATATCCGGAGATAATACCGACATCCTCCATCTTTTTCACCCGTTCGGCCACGGCAGGTGCTGTCAGCCCCACGATCCGACCGATGTTAGCGAAGGATTCACGGGCATTTGCCTGCAGTAGCCCCAAAATCTTCCAATTGAGTGTATCTACCTTTGTATTCAAAATAAAATTGATAAATAATATATGCTTTCAAAAGTAAAAGTACAACTTTACTATACATTATATATACATAATCCCCAATTTCACTGTAATTTTATAAAATAAAAGCCAGTTCCTTAAAAATGTCCTACGTAAATCTAAGTTCGATTCCTATTTACCGTAAATCCCTTGATCTGTTGAAGATAAGTAGGGAGATAGCGTCCTATGTATCCTACAACAAGGATTTATTAAAGCTTTATCAATCCAATAGCCACAGAGATAACATTGCCGATTCACTCTTAACGGATTCCATTCTCATACCCCAACAAATTGCGGCCGCCGAACGTTCGGAATCCTATGCCGTGCGGATGCAGAGCGCCACTTTTATCAATATCATCATCCGAAATATCAACTCCTATTGCATGGGACTGGAAAAGGATGGGGTAAAGGAGAAAGAATATTTGAACCTCTTGAGAAATGAGATCAAAAGTTTTAGAATAATGTATAAGGTCTGGAAACGTTCCATGCGAAGATAGACCTACATATTTCTTCTATACTGCCCTCCTACCTCAAAGAGGGATCTTGTAATTTGTCCCAAGGAACAATATTTGGTCACCTCCATCAAACTTTCAAAAATATTTTCGTTTTTTACCGCCTTCCGTTGAAGTTCCCCCAATTTTAATGGTGCAATCTCCCCGTTCATGGCCTGTACATTTTTCAGGCTGCGGATTTGTGCCCGTTTCTCCGATTCGGTCGCCCTTATCACTTCCGTCGGCAAAATTGTAGGCGATCCCTTAGTGCTCAAAAACGTATTTACGCCAACGATGGGAAACTCCCCATTGTGCTTCAAAGTCTCATAATATAAGCTTTCTTCCTGTATTTTTGAACGTTGGTACATGGTTTCCATAGCGCCCAGGACCCCTCCCCTTTCCGTTATCCGATCAAATTCCGATAATACCGCAGCCTCCACCAGATCGGTCAATTCCTCAATAATAAAGGAACCTTGCAAGGGGTTCTCATTTTTGGCTAGCCCCAATTCCTTATTTATGATCAATTGGATCGCCATGGCCCTGCGTACGGATTCCTCCGTAGGGGTAGTTATTGCCTCGTCATAAGCATTGGTATGCAGGGAATTACAATTATCATAAATGGCATATAGGGCCTGTAAGGTGGTCCTGATATCATTAAAATCGATTTCTTGGGCATGAAGGCTCCTTCCCGAGGTCTGGATGTGATATTTTAACATCTGGGCCCTGGGGTCCGCTCCGTATTTACCGCTCATTGCCTTGGCCCATATCCTTCTGGCCACCCTGCCGATAACGGCATATTCGGGATCTATCCCATTAGAAAAAAAGAAAGAGAGGTTGGGCCCGAACTTATTGATGTCCATTCCCCTTCCCAGATAATATTCCACATAGGTAAAACCGTTGGCCAACGTAAATGCCAATTGGGTGATAGGGTTGGCACCCGCCTCGGCGATATGATAGCCCGAAATGGATACCGAATAAAAATTGCGTACCTCGTTATTGATAAAGTACTCCTGTACATCCCCCATTAACCCCAGCGCAAATTCCGTAGAAAAGATACAGGTGTTCTGCGCCTGGTCCTCCTTTAGGATATCCGCCTGCACCGTACCCCTTACCTGGCCCAATGTCTTTCTTTTAATGTCCCCGTAAACGTGTTCGGGCAAAACTTGGTCCCCGCTTACGCCCAACAGCATTAAGCCCAGCCCATTATGACCTTTGGGGAGCTCCCCGTTATATTTAGGCCTTTCCGTCCCCTTCCTTTTGAATATTGCATTTATTTTTTTTTCGACTTCCGCTTCCAGTCCCTTTTCCTTAATATATTTTTCACAATTTTGGTCGATGGCGGCATTCATAAAATATCCCAATAGTATGGCGGCAGGACCATTAATGGTCATACTGACCGAGGTGTTCCGGGCACTCAGATCAAATCCGGAATACAATTTTTTGGCATCGTCCAGACAACATACGGAAACGCCTGCATTTCCGATCTTTCCATAAATGTCCGGCCTGATATCCGGATCGTTACCGTAAAGCGTGACCGAATCAAAGGCAGTGGACAAACGCTTGGCGGGCACTCCCCGGCTAACATAATGAAAGCGCCTATTGGTCCGTTCGGGACTTCCTTCGCCCGCAAACATCCTTGCGGGATCTTCTTCCGTGCGCTTAAAAGGATAGAGACCGGCCGTGTACGGAAACGCCCCTGGCACGTTCTCCTGGAGGATCCAGCGGAGCAGATCTCCCCAGGCCTTATATTTTGGAAGGGCTATCTTAGGAATATCGGAATGGGAAAGCGACTTGCTATGGGTGGGTATTTCAATATTCTTCCCCCTTACCTTAAAACTATAAATCGGATCTTTGTACCGTTGCACCGTATTTTCCCAATCCAAGATCGTCTTCCAATGGTGCGGATCCAAGTTCATTTTCAAAGTTTCAAATTCACTGCACAAAAGGGATAGGAACTGTTTTCTGTCATCGGCCGCCCCAAAGGCCAAAACACTTTCTGCATCCACCCCTTTCCCCGACAGAAATTGCCGGGCCTTGTCCGTATCCTTCAATTGTAATACGGCACCAATGGTCTTATAGATACCGTACAATTGCTGGGCCAATTCTGCTTGGGCCGTAGCCTTTAGATCATAATCCCTATTATTTTCCGAAATCTCGGACAAATATCTGCCGCGCGAGGGCGGGATTACGAACATCCTGCCTGCCTGTCCCTCCGCAACAACGAACTGGGAACGCAGGTCGGTTCCCGTCCTTTCCTCCAATTTATCCATCACCGCCCGGTAGAGTCGGTTCATCCCCGGATCGTTAAATTGGGATGCGATCGTCCCATAAATGGGAAGTGTCCCCTGGT
>DATGQM010000196.1:0-2839 GCA_035304205.1 Arenibacter sp.
TTTAATTCGCAACTTTAAGGAATATCCTTAAATTAGACGAAAAATCAGATATCATGGCAAAGAGTCAAGACGCAAAGAAAGCAGTGAAAAAGGAACCACTTTTGAGTCCGAAAGAAAAAAAAGCGGCAAAGAGGGAGAAGAAGGCCAAAAAATAAAGCACCTATTCTTTTATCGACCCTAACCGTACATTGGCCTGCGCCAAAGGAATACGCTATTTCCTATATTTATTGCCCCATAAATAACGGACATCAAAAAGTTCCCACAGAATATTCCCGACCATAATTTTCCTAAAAACCAATCTTCATGCAAAATAAACTTTACCGTTCACTTCCCATATTGCCCCTAGTTTTTGTTATATCCCTATTTTTAAATGGATGTGCATCCCCTTCCCATTTAAAATGGGAGCAACTTTTTAATGGGAAGGATCTTGACAATTGGAAGGTGAAAATCAGGAATTACCCCCTAAACGAAAACTTCGGCAATACGTTCCGGGTAAACGATGGCCAGATACAGGTACGGTATGATCAATATACTACCTTTGATGAACAATTTGGACATCTATTTTACGAGAAACCGTTTTCCGCTTACCTGATCGGCGTAGAATACCGGTTTATTGGGGACCAAGTAGCCGGAGGACCGGGATGGGCCTATAGGAATAGTGGCATTATGGCCCACGGACAGGATCCCGCCGAGATGACCTTGGGCCAGGATTTTCCAAATTCGATCGAGGTACAACTTTTGGGCGGGGACGGGGAGAACCCCCGTACTACGGCCAATCTCTGTACTCCCGGAACCCAATATGAACTGGATGGCAAGATAATAGCACAACATTGTACCAACTCTACCTCCAAAACCTTTCACGGTAACCAATGGGTCCGCGTAGAGGTCCTGGCCATAAGGGATTCCCTCTTTGTACACTATGTTAACGGGGAGGAGGTAATGCGCTACAACAAACCGCAGCTAGACCCTACCGAAGGTAAAGAAGAAGGAAAGCTTATTAAAGGCGGTACCATTTCCCTACAGAGCGAAAGCCATCCCGTAGATTTTAGAAAGGTAGAGATCGTCAATTTGGAAAAGGTGGCGGATGATCCTAAAAAACTACAGGAGGCCATAGATAAATTAATGGCCGAAAAACGCATCGCAAAGTAATAACATCCAGGGATATATTCTAGGTAACGGAATCTATTCGGATTCGCAAAGCCCCTAGAAAACCATTGCTTCCTTGGATCGGACGTTAACTATGTACGGGAAACACCAAGAAGGGGATATCCAGATGAAATGCGGCCTTTTCAATTACCGGATCGATAAATAGGCGTTCCAAAAAAGTATGCCTGTTTTGGACCATGACCAATAGGTCCATTCTTTTTTTCGACCTAAAATCAGCGATTCCCCGGATAACCTCTTGGTCGGGCAGCTCGTGGAACAAATGCGGGATTTCCTCCAAGACGGACCCCAGTTCCCGTTTGTTTTTGGATTGGACCTCCGATAGATCGTAACCAGGGGATATATATATCACTTCCACTTGGGATCCATATATTTTTGCCAAATGGAGCAGGACATTTAATCGGCCTCCCCCGTAAGCTATTTCATAATCCGTGGGAAACAGAATTTCCTTGGGCGGTTCATAGGTATAATTGGAAGGGACTGCGATCACCGGACAATTGGCCTTCCTTATCAGGTCGACAGTATTGGTTCCAAAAAGAATTTCCTTTGCTTCCGTTGCGCCCTGTGTGCCCATAATTACAAGGTCTATTTTTTCGCGTTCAACGGTCTCCATTATTTCACTTACCAGGGAATTGTTGGCAGAATGGGGAATAAAATGATGTTTGGGATTTTTAAAATCGTTTTCCATTTGTTCCTTCAATTTCTCCAAACGCTCCATGGAGGAAACCTGATATACATCTCCCAATCCGATCTGCCCGGGACTAGGTAGAATATATTCCGCCTGATAAATGGCCGGGGTATAGGTATGCAACAGATAAAAAGCACATTCCTCCTCCTTAAAGAGCTGTATGGCATACCGGATGGCGTTATCCGCATTTTCCGAAAAATCCGAAGGTAAAATAATTCGTTTCATAATTTGTTCGTATTATCTGGAAACATTTTGGAGTACCAAAAACGGTATCTTAATATGTAATCCTATTTTATCGATAGTGGATTGATACAGCATATCTTCCAAATAGGAATGTCTGGAATTTACAAGGACCAGCATATTTATTGCATGGTGGGCAATATATTTGGTGATAGCGGTGGTCTTGTCCGTTTCCAAGGTGGTCTCAAAGGTCAGTTTGGGTTTCTTGAGACAGTTCTTTAGAAATTCCCTATTGTCCAATTGCCGTAAGGACAGATTTCGTATGGGATCTATATACAGCATATGGATCGTTGAACGATAGGATTCCGTCATATCGCCCAATAACTTCAGTTCCCGACGCTTATTGGGCACCAAATAGTTGGTGGGAAATAACATTTCTTTGGGCGGATGGTATTCATAGCCCTCTGGAATGGCCAGCACCGGACAATGCACATATTTCAATAAATGCAGGGTATTACTGCCAAAAGTCAGTTTTTTATCGTTGGTCGCCCCCCTGGTCCCCATAACTACAATATCCATATTCTCTTGGTTTACCAAGTCGTTCGCTTCATCGATCAGGGCGCCAAAAACAGAAATTGCCCGAAACTTATGTTGTGGATTGGGGGCATACTCCTTTATTTTGGCCAAGATCTGTTGTAGCTCCCGATCGGATCGGTGCAGGGTTTCTTCCTTTAGTTCATCCAAATAGCTGCGCTTCATTTCCGGCACTTGCCTATATACCTCATCCGCATAGGCATGAACAATAAA
>DATGQM010000197.1:0-3867 GCA_035304205.1 Arenibacter sp.
AAAATTAGTCGCAAATACGAATAGGGGAAAGATAAAAGATAAAAGAGGAAAGAGGTAAGAAGAAAGAGGTAAGAAGAAAGAGGAAAGAGGAAAGAGGAAAGAAAAAGAACCCGCTGAATGACGGAGACGGGCGGGTATGACTCCCGATATCTATCGGGATAAAAAAATGGATATCTACAAATGAAAATAGTAATTATCGATTACGGGGCGGGAAACATTCAGAGTATTAAATTTGCGATCCGGCGTTTGGGATTCGAAGCGGTACTCAGTCGCGATCCACAGGAAATCCGGGAAGCGGACAAGGTTATTTTTCCTGGGGTCGGCGAGGCGGGGAGTGCCATGAAAAAATTAAGGGAAAGCAAATTAGATCTGATGATCCCCGAACTTAAACAGCCCGTTTTGGGAATATGCCTGGGCATGCAGCTGATGTGCAGGTACTCCGAAGAGGGGGATACGGCGGGACTTGGAATTTTTGATGTCGATGTGTTGCGTTTTCTGAATACGGTCAAGGTTCCCCAGATCGGGTGGAACCAGATTACCAATTTGAAGTCGGGCCTGTTCAGGGATATAGCGGAAAACGAACATATTTATCTGGTGCATAGTTTTTATGCCCCCATTTGTAGGGAGACCATCGCCGAGACCGATTATGGGATCAGTTATAGTGCGGCCCTGCAAAGGAACAATTTTTATGGGGTACAGTTCCATCCGGAAAAAAGCAGTACGGTCGGCGGAAAGATCCTTGTTAATTTCCTCGACAATATCGAATAAAATATAAAAAATGAGAATTATACCGGCAATAGATATCATAGAAGGGAAATGTGTACGCTTGTCCAAGGGCGATTATGATACCAAAAAGATTTACAACGAAAATCCGTTGGAGGTCGCCAAGGAGTTTGAGGCACATGGCATAGAATTCCTTCATTTGGTAGATCTGGACGGAGCCAAGGCCCAACATATAGTGAATTATAAGGTATTGGAAAAAATAGCTTCCAACACCAATTTAAAAATTGATTTTGGGGGCGGATTAAAGACGGACAAGGATTTAAAGATCGCCTTTGAATGTGGGGCCAATCAAGTTACCGGGGGCAGTATTGCCGTAAAGGATCCGGAAGCGTTCAAGATATGGATCAAGACCTACGGGGCGGAAAAGATTATTTTGGGGGCCGATGCCAAAGATGAAAAGGTGGCCGTATCCGGATGGATGGAAGAATCGCAGGAAGAATTAATACCCTTTATCCAAGCCTATCAAAAGGAAGGGATCGAGACAGTTATTTGTACCGATATCAGCAAGGATGGAATGTTGCAGGGTCCTTCTTTTGAGCTATACAAAAAAATATTGCAGTCCTGTGGTCCCGGGTTGTCCCTGATCGCCAGCGGAGGGATCTCTACCTATGACGAGCTTCCCAAATTGGCCGAAATGGGCTGCGAAGGCACCATAATCGGAAAAGCGATCTATGAAAATAGGATAACCCTTAAGCAACTGGAAGAATTTATAATGGCATCCCAATAATGAAAAACCATTATTTTTACATTTTGATTCCGCTCTCAAAAGTAGTTTAGTTCATATTTAATAAAAATCATTTTAAACAGCTATCAAAAACATTGGTTTTTAGATATGTGTGATTATAATAACTAATATTATTTACTTTTTGACTTTTTAACTTGAGTTTTCCTAGAAAACTCAAATCAAAGGAAATTCATTATAGTACGAAAAATACAATATGCTGACAAAAAGAATAATTCCCTGTTTGGATATCAAGAATGGGAGAACGGTAAAAGGGATTAATTTTGTAGATCTGCGCGATGCTGGAGATCCGGTGGAACTGGCGGGGATATACGCTAGGACCGGAGCGGACGAACTGGTGTTCCTGGACATCTCCGCAACGGAGGAACAAAGACGTACTTTAGCCGATCTGGTGTTAAGGGTAGCCGAGGAAATAAATATCCCGTTTACGGTCGGAGGGGGCATATCCTCAGTGGAAGATGTGGATATCCTACTGCAGAACGGTGCCGATAAGGTATCGATCAACTCGGCAGCCGTAAAAAACCCTCAATTGATCAACGATCTGGTCGCCAAATTTGGGTCGCAATGTATAGTAGTGGCCATAGACGCCAAAGAGATCGATGGGAAATGGGTGGTTCATCTGGTCGGGGGAAAAGTTCCGACCCAACTCGATCTTTTCCAGTGGGCCAAGGAAGTGGAAGAACGTGGGGCAGGGGAGATTTTGTTCACCTCCATGGACCATGATGGCACCAAGGACGGATTTGCCAATGAAGCCTTGGCCCGATTATCAACGGAACTGAATATCCCCATAATAGCTTCGGGGGGAGCAGGTACTATGGAACATTTTGTCGATGCCTTTACCATAGGAAAGGCCGATGCCGCTTTGGCAGCTAGTGTCTTTCATTTTAAGGAAATAGAGATCAAGGCCTTAAAGGAAGAGCTTCAAAGAAATGCTATACCCGTTAGATTATAAAAACGACGGAAAGATAAGGATATGGGCGATAAGGCCCGTGCTATATTAAATTTTTCAACTCAATAATAGGAGAAAATGACCATAGATTTTGATAAAAATAGGGACGGACTCGTACCGGCGATCATTCAGGATTCGGCCACTAAAAATGTGCTAATGCTCGGTTATATGAACCAGGAGGCATATAATAAAACTATAGAAACGGGGAAAGTAACCTTTTATAGTCGCACTAAAAATAGACTGTGGACTAAAGGGGAAGAAAGCGGGAATTTTCTGAATATGGTAGCAATTAAGTTGGACTGTGACCACGACACCCTTCTGGTGAAGGTAGATCCGGTAGGGCCGACCTGCCATAAAGGAACGGATACCTGCTGGGGGGAAGAAAACACCGATTCGTTCGGATTTTTGACCGAACTGGAAAAAATTATCGAAAACAGGAAAGCACAGGCCGATGGATCGGTCAGTATTCCCGAAGGATCAAGGCCTAGCTATGTCTCCTCCCTTTTTAGGGAAGGTATAAACAAGGTGGCCCAAAAGGTTGGGGAGGAGGCCGTAGAAGTGGTCATAGAGGCCATGGACAGTAACGATACGTTATTTAAGGAGGAAAGTGCCGATCTCCTGTTCCATTATTTAATATTGCTGCGGGCCAAGGGATTTGGCCTGGAGGACATTGTTAAGGTGCTACAAGCCAGGCATGGGGAATGAGTTAATGAGTTAAGAGTTAAGGATTAGTTATGGGTTATTGAGTTAATAAGTTAAATGGTTAAACGGTTAAACGGTTAAAGGTTAGGAGTAATTGATAATTGTTTATGATTGATTATTGGTTAAAGAGTTCAAGATTCGGTTTGAAAAGTCGGTAGTTTACGGTCGCAGTTTGCAGAAATCCGGGTCTTATATTTTTCTTTTCCCTTTATTCTTTTATCTCAATACTAACTATTCGATACTTTGTACTTTTTCTTTCCTCTCTTTTTATCTCTTTTCTTTCAACTTCTGGCTACTGGCTTTTGGCTATTGATTATTGATTATTGGTAATTTATGTAGGGATTTTGTTTAATATATAACGAGTTTATAATTTTATAAGAAAATATACCTAAATTCAAAAAATATATTAGTTATTAAAAAAACAAATAAATTATGAAATCAAATAGGAGGGATTTTATCAGAAAAACATCTATTGCCGGAATGGGATTGGCAATGGCACAGGGGTGGTCCAACACCTCGACCGCCGATCAATCGGACAAAAACCCGCCCCCAAGTTTAAATGCAGTTTATATGGGTGGATTTTCTGCTCCGAAATTGGATACCGTTAGAGTTGCCTTTATAGGGGTCGGCGCAAGGGGATCGGGGCATTCACATCAGATCGCATCGATAGAAGGTACTGAAATAGTTGCCA
>DATGQM010000198.1:0-3258 GCA_035304205.1 Arenibacter sp.
GTTCCGGATATACAAAAAACTTGCGGAAAGGACCCTTCCGACTTTTGCCTCTTGCAGGGCAAAAGCCACCTTCCCTTAAAAGGGAAGGAGCGGAGATTCTGCCACCTCTCCTATTGGAAACACGGATCAAAAATCCTTCCCCTTGGGGAAGGTAGCCCGCCCCCTGAAAGGGGGCCGGGACGGAAGCGGACGGCAAGAGCTTGATACTGAGATAAATTGAGCGCCGAGCGTTATGCGTTTAGCGCTTAGCATAAAGCATATGGCTTACTGCATATAGCTTAAAGCATAAATATTACGACTTGGTACTAAAAAAAGAATCCACGAATTCAATTTTATTAAAGACCTGCAGATCGTCCATCCCTTCACCAACCCCGATATATTTGACCGGAATCTGGAATTGATCGGAGATACCGATTACCACGCCACCTTTGGCCGTCCCGTCCAATTTGGTGACTGCCAATGCGGTTACTTCCGTGGCCTTGGTAAATTGTTTGGCCTGTTCAAAGGCATTTTGTCCGGTAGACCCGTCCAGCACCAACAGCACTTCGTGGGGCGTATCGGCCATCACCTTTTGCATAACGCGCTTTATCTTGGTCAGTTCGTTCATAAGGTTCACCTTATTGTGCAACCTGCCCGCGGTATCGATAATGACCACATCGGCATTTTGTTTCATTGCGGAACTCAAGGTATCAAAAGCTACAGAAGCGGGATCACTGCCCATCTTTTGCTTTATAATAGGAACTTCTACCCGATCGGCCCATACCTGCAATTGTTCTATGGCGGCGGCCCTAAAGGTATCGGCCGCGCCCAGCACGACCTTTAGTCCCTGTTTTTTAAATTGATGGGCCAATTTTCCGATCGTAGTGGTCTTTCCGGCACCATTGACACCGACCACCATAATTACATAAGGCTTTTTGTCCCGGGGAACGGAATATTCCGAATCGTTTCCAAAATTGGTCTCGGCGAGGAGTCCCGCAATTTCTTCCCGTAGGATAAGGTTAAGCTCGTCCGTGCCCACATATTTGTCCCTGGACACCCGCTCTTCTATCCGATCTATTATCTTTAAGGTGGTATTTACCCCTACATCGGAAGAGACCAGCACTTCTTCCAACTGGTCCAATACCTCATCGTCTACCTTGGATTTTCCTGCTACGGCCTTGCCCAATTTCGATAGGAAACTGGTCTTGGTCTTTTCGAGGCCCTTATCAAGGGACTCCTTTTTTGAAGTTGAAAATATTCGCTTAAATAAACTCATAATCGCGCCCTATTCCTTTTCACCAAAGATATAAAAATAAAAAAGCTACTCCCATTGGAAAGTAGCTTATAATCCATTTGAACGGATATCTATTTTTTATTCAACCAATCGCTTACCAATTCGGGAGACATAACCGACTCCTTAAAGGTGTAAGCACCAGATTTATCCGACCTTACCATTTTAATGGCCTTGGTCAATCTTTTTGAACTCGTTTGTAAAGTCGCTACTGATTTCTTTGCCATGACGTATTATTTTATTTCTTTATGAACGGTCACTCTCTTTAAAATGGGATTGAATTTTTTAATTTCCATCCTATCCGGAGTGTTTTTCTTGTTTTTGGTAGTTATGTACCTGGAAGTCCCCGGCATGCCAGATTCCTTATGTTCCGTACATTCCAAAATAACCTGGATTCTATTACCTTTCTTTGCCATTATTATCTTAGTATTTCAGGATTACTTAATAAATCCTTTTTCCTTTGCTTCTTTCAAAACAACGGAAATTCCTTTTTTATTGATACTCTTTAAAGCCTTAGCGGACACCTTTAAGGTTACCCATCGGTCTTCTTCCGGAATATAGAAACGCTTTTTGGAAAGATTCACATCAAATCTCCTTCTGGTTTTATTGATCGAGAAGGACACATTGTTCCCAAACATCGCTCTCTTTCCAGTAACATCACAAACTTTTGACATCTCGCTACTTTTATTTTGTTATAAACAGGGTGCAAATTTAGGGTAATTTTATCTGATGGGCAAAATTCTTTGTCAGTATTTTAAAATTTCTTTCTCCAACATTACAAAAGACTCGTTTACAGCCTTTTGGATTATTTTATCCCGATAGGTCCCCAGATGGTACTTTTCCACCAAAACCCGATCCGGACCGGCCACGGCAATAAACACCGTTCCGACCTCCGCATCCGACTCCCCCTTGGAAGGCCCCGCATTGCCAGTGGTGGCAATGGCAAAATCTACATCCAAAAGATTCCTTAGGTTTGTTGCCATGGACGTGGCCACTTCTGCGCTTACTACGGAAAATTGTTCGATCAACCCCTTGGGCACTTTTAAGACCTCTATTTTCGTCTGGGTGGCGTAGCTCACTACACTTCCCTTAAAATAGGCCGATGCGCCCGGGATACCGGTCAGTTGTTCAGCTATTTTGCCACCGGTACAGCTCTCCGCGGTACCCAATGTCATCCCTTTTTGTGTCAACAGCCCGGCTACCACCAATTCTAACGGATCTTGTCCATCCTCTCCGTGCACAAGGCTTCCCAAACGCTCTTTTATTTTTCGCGCCTCCTCCTCCACCATGGCCTTTAACCGTTTTCCATCGGTTCCCCTACCGGACAGTCGCAATCTGACCGATCCCAGACTGGGCAAATAGGCCAATTTTATATTGGCGGGAAGGTCGGTTTCCAAGGCAGCGATCATTTCCGCTATGCCGCTCTCCCCCATCCCATAGGTTATAATCGTCCTATGGACCAGATAAGGTCGCTTATATCCTTTTACGAGTTTCGGGATGACTTGGGCGAGCATCAGGTTCTTCATTTCGAAGGGAACTCCCGGCAGGGATATGATCACCTTTCCATTTCTGGGAATCCACATTCCGGGGGCCGTCCCATATTCATTATGGAGCACCTCGGCCTTACTGGGCACCAAGGCCTGCTGCCTGTTCATTTCGGAAAGAGGGGTAGGTATATGCTTCTTGAAAATTTGCTCCACATGCAATAGGACCTCTTTGTTCTCCACCAGGAAATCATTGCAATAATCGCATAGGGTATGCTTGGTAATATCATCCTTGGTAGGTCCCAGGCCCCCGGTAATGATAATGATATCAGATCTTGATTCCGCTGCCCCGAGCGCTTCCAGGATATGGGCCCTCTCGTCCTGGACAGAACTGATCTGATACACGGAGACCCCGATCTCATTTAATTCCTGGGCTATAAATGCCGAATTCGTATCCAAGATCTGGCCAATGAGAATCTCATCGCCAATGGTAATGATCTCTGC
>DATGQM010000199.1:0-6230 GCA_035304205.1 Arenibacter sp.
GTAGAAACAGCTTAATTACAAAGGAACTTATTACATTTATATCAACATTAGAAACTATGGGAGAGAGCATATTAAAGCTGAAGGATGTAGCTGTATTTCAGGGAGAAAATTTAGTATTGAACGAAATAAGCCTAGAGGTAAAAAAAGGCGAATTTGTATATCTTATCGGCAAGACCGGGAGCGGCAAGAGCAGTTTTATGAAGCTATTATATGGCGACCTGCCCTTACGGGAGGGAAGTGGAACGATCGTCGATTTCGACCTTAAGACCTTAAGGGAACAGGACATCCCTTATTTGAGAAGAAAATTAGGGGTAGTTTTTCAGGATTTTAAATTACTGCCCGATCGCAATGTAAACAATAACCTCCTTTTTGTACTTAGGGCCACCGGATGGAAGGATCAGGATAAAATGAACCTGAAAGTAGAAGAAGTGCTGGGGAAAGTGGGTATGAAGACCAAGGGGTTTAAATATCCGCACGAACTATCGGGAGGGGAGCAACAGCGCATCGCCATTGCACGCGCCCTGCTCAACGACCCCGATCTTATCCTGGCCGATGAGCCCACAGGAAACCTGGATCCACAGACCAGCGTGGAGGTAATGAAAGTGCTCCAGGAAATAAATAAGAACGGCAGGACCATCCTAATGGCCACCCACGATTATGCACTGATCCTAAAATACCCCTCCAAGACCCTTAAATGCGATGGAAGCAAGGTTTTTGAAGTGGTACAGAGGGCGGTGTGAAATAGTATTGAGTATTGAGATATTAGTATTGAGTATTGAGATATCAGTATTGAGAAAGCCAAAAGGCACTAGCCACTAGGCAAATGGTTTCAAGGGAGGCCAAAGGTAAAAGCTATCTGCAATTTCGACTTCAAACTTTCACCTTAAACAACCATCACTTCCCCGAAAACGTTACATTGAGAAGGGCGGCCGTATCCTCGGATTCCAATACCTTGGTATTGGGCTTAAGGACAAAATAAATCGCCCCTACTTTTTCATTTATAATTTCGTTTATCCTTATAGTAACGACGCCGCTCTGTTGCCCATTTTTAGGGACTGGCATACTACCGCTGCCGATCAATTTTCCATCAGGTGTTCCCGACCGCATTTCAAAATCCAATCCAAAATCAGGTGCACTTTGCCATCCGACCATAATATTTGCGGATTTGACGCCGGTAAGATCCACGTCCGACAACATAAACCAACCGTCCCCTTTAGGGACCAACAACAGGTCCATTCCATTAAATGAAATGGGCTGGAACTGGTCGGTTTTAGTAGTAGCGCTGAAAGGCACGGTACTTCCCTGAAGAATAACCGAAGTGCTTCCGGTAAGGGGCTTAATATTGTTCTCGCCCTGATCGGTATAGCTTGCGGTCATGACCATAACATTAGCTCCATCCTTTGACGAAGGCACAATGGTCCCGGACGGGGGCAGGGATTTCTGCTTGGTGCCCGTATCGGCCAAAGATTGGATATAGGTAACAATTTGCCTGGTCTCATCCTGCGTGATATTAGGATGTGCCGGCATGGTAACCTCTCCCCAGACCCCGCTGCCCCCGGCTATAATCTTTCCTTGCAGATAGGCCGCCGCATTTGTATCCATCTTATATTTTTTTGCGATCTCATCATAAGTGGGACCAATGGATTTTTCCTTTTCCTTATGACAGGTCTTGCAATCCATACCCTGGGTCAGGGCCTTGCCCGTTACGGCCGCCGACACCTGCTGGTGTCCCAAGGATAGGGAAGCTTCATCCATTCCCTCCATATAATCCACCGAAACAAAAATATTGTTTTCATCGATCGGACTGCCATCCGCATCGGTCACGGATACCGTATAATTCACGGGTACCCCGGGAATAAAAAAGGAGTCATTTCCACCGTTAAGATCAATGGTCACCTCCGGTCTCGTATTACCGGCAACAACAGAGACCGCATTGCTCCTTGCGGAAGCGTCCTTATCGTCTTTTACTTCCACGGTCACCAGATAATCACCTCCGTCCGCATAGGTATATGTAATTTCCGGATCTGTGGTTTCCTTGGTCTGCCCATTCCCCAAATTCCATATATAAATTAAGGAATCCCGTTCCCGATCCATTGCGGATACCTTGGCCGTAATGGTCAGCGGTAATTTCCCGGAAGTTTTATCCACGGTCAGGTTTTCGACCAAGGGCGGCCTGTTGCCACCGTTATAATCGATATAGGACAGTGCCGAATCGTCATTTTTGGTAAACCAGCCACTACCATATTCCAACAGATAGATCCTGCCGTCGGGACCGGCTTCCATGTCGATCAGGTTGTTCAATTTGATCTGGTCGGCAAAGGGTTCCATTTTATTGAATTCCCCATTGGGAAAAAGGCTGAGCGCCATCATCCAACCCCTCATCCAATCGTACACCAATACCTTGCCATCATAATATTCGGGCAGGGCGTTTTCTCCTTTATATATATCGGAATAATAGACCGGCCCGGCCATAGCATTTCTTCCCCCGCTCCCTGTTTGGGGGAATTCCTGGGATTCCACATATGGATAATACCCATAGGCGGGCATGGCTTTGGGAAGTTCCCTTAGTCCGGTATTATTTTTCGAATCGTTTATGGGTTTTTCGGGATCAAACGCTTCCCCGCTGGTACCCGTGGCATAATCGTAGTCGCGATAGGGCTTATTGTCCGCAATAAACAAGGGCCATCCATAATTTCCCGCTTCCCTGGCCTGGTTCATCTCGTCATAACCCCTAGGTCCGCGGGCATCCAAGCTGTCCACACGTGCATCCGGGCCCACATCTCCCCAATATACATATCCCTTCTTGGGATCAACGGATATCCGATATGGATTTCGGTGTCCCATGGTAAATATTTCCGGGCGGGTCTTAGGGGTCCCTTTCGGGAACAAGTTCCCTTCGGGAATACTGTAGGTACCATCCTCGTTCACTTTTATCCGCAATATCTTACCGCGCAGATCGTTCGTATTTCCCGAAGACCTACGGGCATCATACTGCTCACGTCCGGGCAGATCGTTCAGGGGAGCATAACCGCTACTTATATATTTTGCCCCCTTTTCATTAAAGGGCGTGGAATTATCCCCGGTAGAAAGGTACAGCATATTATCCGGCCCAAAGGCAATGGAACCGGCGGTATGGCAACAGATTTCGCGCTGACTGTCCACTTCCAGGATAATTTGCTCGCTATCCATTTCCAGTACATCGTTCCTAAATTTAAAACGGGACAAACGATTTACCCATTTATCACCGGACGGACTATAGTACAGGTATACCCAGTGATTGTTGGCAAAATCGGGATCCTTTTGAAGGCCCATCAATCCTTCTTCCGCATTAACGCCCGGTGTATTCAATGTCTTGTGATATACATCCAAAAACCCTACCTGGGACAGTTCCCCTGTAGCTTGTTTGTACAACATCAGCTCTCCCCTTCTCTGCGCCACCAATACATCCATATTGGGAAGAATGGCCATTTCCGTAGGTTCAAAAAATCCGCCTACGTTCAAGGATACCTTTGTAAACCGATCGGAATCCGGGGGAATTTGGGAAGTGGCCTTATCATAGTCCAGATTTTCATTTTTTCCTATAGCATATTGGATACCGCCCAAGAGGTGTTTTAAAAACAGTTCTTCGGTAAAACTTTCATCGGTATGCCCCAGAGCGGTATAAAAGGCCCTGCCCCCGTCATAGTCGTGGTACCAGCTCATGGGATGATGCGATCCATTTTCCCCGCCTTCATAGGTTTTTTCATCCACGGTCATGACTACATTTACCTCTGGATTTATTTTTTTGAAATTATATAACTCATCGGCACGGTGCCATATGGAATCGGGAAACATATTGGTTGCCATAAAGGTGGGATCCTTGATGATGAAGTCGGCTTCCGGTGCCCCTGCGGGATGGCTCTGAAAATAAGCCCCTACCAATCTCCCGTACCAGTTCCAATCATATTCGGTATCCGCTGCCGCATGTACCCCTACAAAACCGCCCCCGGCCTGAATATACCGTTCAAAAGCAGCTTCCTGTTTGGCATCAAGGATATTTCCGGTAGTACTCAAAAAAATAATCGCAGAATATTTTTTTAAATCCCCATCATTAAATATTTCCGCATTTTTGGTGGTATCTACCTGGAACTTATTCTCT
Source organism: Arenibacter sp. (assembly GCA_035304205.1). GTDB lineage: Bacteria > Bacteroidota > Bacteroidia > Flavobacteriales > Flavobacteriaceae > Arenibacter. Next base: position 4,139 of record DATGQM010000199.1, read on the forward strand.
ACCCCCAACTGCTGAATGGCAACGATCCCCTTGGGAATGGAGGCGTGTTTAAAACCCATAGTTTTTGAAAACACCAAAACCCGGGGCTCTCCCTCCCTTTTATTGTTATCACATCCTATAACTGTTAAGAGGAAAAGGCCAAGAAGAAATGCAAAATAATTTTTCATTAGGATATTAATTTTTGATTATTCGGGTAATCCCAGCGATATTATAAAGAAGAAATAGATTTATTGATACAAAGTGCAGGAATATTACCCAATATTTATGGAACTTTAAGATACCGCCCAAATATAATATTAATTTTATTGTATGCACTTGCAAAATCAATATTTTCATACTTAGATATTTATGTAACGTATATCCGGAATGATCTTAAAAAAAGAAGTATACAGAGCGGACAAAAAGGCCAACCCCCTGATCGGGATATTGCTCTTCCTTATTTCCGTTCTTTTATTCGTGCTTACCGTACCCTTTGGTTTTCTATATGGGCTACTGCACGGATTATTGAAGAAGGGGGTTACGGGCATCGGGGAATTCCTATTAAAGATCGCCATTTCCATAGATCAGCTGGGCAATGTGGCCATGCAACATCTTTTAAACCTGTTATGGATAAAAAAGGGCGGGTATAAGTTTGGGAATAGGGACGAGACCATATCCAGTGCCCTGGGGAGGAACAATAAATTGGGCACCCTTACCGTATTCGGTAGTCTTATCGATGTTTTTTTGGACTGGATAGACAAAGATCATTCCCTAAATTCCATAGATTATTATATAGAGCCCTCTCCAGAAATTTTGGAGATTTTGGCCTGGGTCTATATAGTGGACCAAAAGATTTTGACCATAAGGGCCAGACACCAAGAAATATACAATATCCCCGGGGGCAGTAAGGAAAAAGGGAAATCGGATGCCCTTGTTCTATTTAAGATTATGAAGGAAAAATTACAGGTCGAGCTAGACATCCCCTTCTTATATTATATAGGAATTTTTGAGGCCCGGGCAGCAGGGTCGGCGCCAAATATACTTGATCGAAAGACCTATTATTCCACGGCCTATACAGGTACCTTTTCCCCTGACGCCGATGTTGCAGAAATAGTCTGGATGAATTATAGCGATAGGGAGAAAGTATCCGAAGTCGATAAAATGGTCTTTGATTTCCTAAAAGGTTCGGGCCAATTGGCCTGATCGCATACCCTCAGCCCTATCCGAAAAATAGGGCACTAGAGAAGGGAACAAAACGGATTTCCCTGTGTATTTAAGGTCCAAAATAAATGCGAAGGGGCCCCGAGCCGATACACTACAAAAGTTTTTCGTTACTTTGTCATCAAATACCTTAATTCGATACATGGAAATCCTCGGAATAGACGTTGGTGGCTCTGGTATAAAAGGAGCCTTGGTAAATATGGAAACTGGTGAAATGATTACGGAGCGGTATAGGATACCGACACCAAAATCGCGAAAACCGAATGAAATGGCGGCAGTGGTCGCCGAAATTGCTGCACATTTCAATTATAAGGGTCCGATCGGATGTGGATTTCCAACAGTAATTAAGAAAGGGGTATGCATAACTCCCGGAAACCTACATAAGAAATGGACGGGCATAAAAGTAGACGAGCTTTTCAACGAAGCAACCGGACTACCGGTAACCGTGATAAACGATGCCGATGCCGCGGGCTACGCTTCCATGAATTATGGTGCGGGAAAGGACAAGGACGGCCTTGTGGTAATGATCACCATAGGTACCGGCCTAGGCAGCGGGGCCTTTTTAAACGGGACCTTGATCCCTAATTTTGAACTGGGACAGATCCCGTATAAAGATTATGACAAAATAGAATCCTGGGCGGCGGCCTCCGCCAAGGAGAAGGAAAATCTCAGCTATAAAAAATGGGGGAAACGTTTTAATATCTTTCTGGAATATGTGGATCTAATAATTGCGCCCGATCTAATTATTTTGGGAGGGGGGACTTCCAAGGACTGGGAATTGTTCAAAGAATATATCACCATAGAGACTCCCGTAATTCCCGCCCAACTACAAAACGATGCCGGCATTATCGGTGCCGCCGCTGCTGCTTACAGGTCTAAGGTTCAAGGTTGA
>DATGQM010000200.1:0-2132 GCA_035304205.1 Arenibacter sp.
TTTTTGCCGCTCTTTGGATTCTTCCTTCTTCAACAGATCCAATTTCAGGATACCATTTGTATAAGTAGCCGTAATACCTTTGGAATCATCTACCGTTTTGGGGAGTTGAAGTGCCCTTCTAAACGACCGATAGTTAAATTCCCTTCTGGCATAATCGTTTTCAATTGTCTCCTCTTCCCCCTTCTTATCGGCGGACACCTCCAAAACATCATTATCCAGGGTTATCTTAAAATCATCCTTGTTAAATCCCGGAGCGGCCAGTTCCAGCTCAAATCGATCTCCCACTTCCTTTACGTTCAATGCGGGAAGGGATTTTTCCAAATTAAAAAAATCATCGTTGAAAATAGTATCTCCGTCAAAGAAATCGGTAGGATCATTTTTCCATGGAAATCTATTCCTGTTAAATTTAATCATTGCCATAACGTTCTATTTAAGGTTAATATATAATTGATTTTACCCCTAATTTAAAACGATATATAGAAGATTAAAATGATATTTATCAGTGAACTGGTTTAAACCAAAATTTAGGGGACCATATAGCGTGAATGGTTACGCACCATCCTCCCGCCAAGAACAAATTGTTGCCATAAATTGAGCATCAATCCTGGACCGGGAACACCAAAAAGGGAATATCAAGATGGAAAGCTGCCCTTTTAATTACGGGATCAATAAACAGGCGCTCCAAAAAGGTGTGTTTATTTTTGATCATGACCAATAGGTCCATTCTTTTTTCCGATCGAAAATTATTAATGCCCTCTATAACTTCCTGATCCGGCAGATCGTGGAACGAATGGGGAATGCCTCCCAAAATAGACCCCAATCCCTGTTTATTTGTGGATTGGGCCTCCGACAGGTCGTAACCAGAAGAAATATGGATCACCTCCACCTGGGACGTATGCATTTTTGCCAAGTGGAGCAAGACCTTTAAACCGCCTTCCCCATAAGCTATTTCATAATCCGTAGGAAATAAAATTTCCTTGGGCGGTTCATAGGCAAAATCCGAAGGGACCGCAATTACCGGACAATTAGCCTTTTCGATCAAGTTCACGGTATTGGTCCCCAACAGAATCTCCTTCGCTCCGGTTGCACCCTGTGTCCCCATTATTACAAGATCTATTTTTTCCCGTTCAACGGTTTCCACAATTTCATTTACCAAGGTATTAAAGGCGGCATGCAACATAAAATGATGCCCTGGATTCTTAAAATCATGTTCCAGTCGGTCCCTCAACTCCCCCAAGCGTTCCATAGCGGAAACCTGGTATGCATCCCCCAATCCTATCTGTCCGGGACTATGTAAGAGACATTCTGCCCGATAAATGGCCGGGGTATAGGTATGCAACAGATAAAAGGTACACTCTTCCCCCATATAGAGCTGTATGGCATACCTTATGGCATTTTCCGCATTTTCCGAAAAGTCCGTAGGCAAAATAATTCGTTTCATATTCTTCGTTTTTATTATCTGGACACATTCTGAAGGACCAAAAACGGTATCTTAATATGTAATCCTATTTTATCGATCGTGGATTGATATAGCATATCTTCCATATAGGAATGTCTGGAATTTACAAGCACCAACATATTTATGGCATGGTGCACCATATATTTGGTAATAGCGATGGTCTTATCCTTTTCAAGGGTGGTCTCGAAAGTGAGCTTGGGCTTTTTTAGGCAGTTCTTCAGGAATTCCCTATTGTCCAATTGCCGCAAGGACAGATTCCGTACGGGATCAATGTACAATACATGGATCGTTGAACGGAAAGAGTGGGTCATATCACCTAACAGCTTTAGTTCCCGGCGTTTATTGGGAACCATATAGTTGGTAGGAAATAAAATTTCCTTGGGCGGATGGTATTCATACCCCTCCGGGATGGCCAATACCGGACAATGTACATATTTCATCAATTGCAGGGTATTGCTCCCAAAAACTATTCTTTTGTCGTTGGTAGCCCCCTTAGTCCCCATCACAACAATATCCATATTCTCTTGGTTTACCAAATCGTTCGCTTCATCGATCAGGGTACCAAAAACAGAAATGGTCCTGAACTTATGCTGTGGGTTGGGCGCATACTCCTTTATTCTTGCCAATATCAGTTTTAGTTCCTTTTCAGATCTGCGAAGGGTAACTTCCTTTA
>DATGQM010000201.1:0-7508 GCA_035304205.1 Arenibacter sp.
ACCTTAGGCTCCCGGTCGGTGACCGATGTTTTAAGGAGGTTCCCCGAAGAACTTTTATTTTTATTATTTTTAATCTACCTTTAGCTGTACTTCCTTCCGTCAATAGGGAAAAATTAAAACACTTTTGGTGAAAACAATTAAAAAACTGCTTTGGATAATCGTTGGAATGGTCATAGTCCTATCGATTTTATTGGCAGTAGGCATTTATATGCTTTCCCCCAATTATTCCGGTGTAAAGGAATTGGATCGATTGGTCCAGAACGTAGAGGTGTATTATGATAATTATGGGATTCCCCATATTTATGCACAGGACGGGGAAGATGCCTTTACGGCCCTTGGGTACGTACATGCCCAAGATCGGCTCTGGCAGATGGAGCTATTGAGGCGGATAGCATCGGGGGGGCTCTCCGAAGTGTTCGGGGAAGACTTGGTAAAAACGGATAAGTTTTTTTTAACGCTCGGTATCGATGAGGCCTCCCAGAAGTCCGTTGCCCAACAGGATGCCGACTCACCCATGATTAAGCTTTCCCAAGCTTATCTGGACGGCATCAATCAATTTATAGAAGAAGGCCCGACCCCGATAGAGTTTTATCTTACCGGCCTGGAAAAGAGACCGTTTGTATTAAAGGATATTTATAATACCGTAGGCTATATGGCATTTAGTTTTGCCATGGCCCATAAGACAGATCCCTTGTTGTCCAACATACGGAAAAAACTAGGAACGGCTTATTTGGAGGACCTGGAAATAGATATCGATTCCGGCTCCACCATGATCCAAAATTACGATCCCTTGTTCAAGGATTCCATTACGGACCCAATGGCGGACTTGGTCGCCGAGGTAATGAAAAAAGTGCCCCTTCCCCAGTTTGAAGGCAGTAATAGTTGGGTAATCGCTCCCCAAAAGACCAAAAACGGCAAGGTTATCCTGGCAAACGACCCCCATATCGGCTTTGCCCAACCCTCCGTCTGGTACGAGGCCCATGTGAATACCCCAAAATATGAAAAATACGGGTACCATTTGGCAGGGGTTCCTTTTCCTTTATTGGGACACGATAGGAAATTGGCCTACGGGATCACCATGTTCGAAAACGATGATATCGATTTTTATTACGAAGCGGAAAATCCTTCCGATTCCACTAGCTATAAAACCCCGGAAGGATGGAAAAAATACGAGGTGATTACAAGGACCATCAAGGTAAAGGGCGGAAAGGACGTGCCCTATTCCTATAAAAGAACGATCCATGGTCCTATTTTCAACGGAATTTTGGACGATATGGAGGGGGAACGGCCCATTGCCATGTCCTGGATCTACACCAAGCTGGAGAACAAGGTAATGGATGCGCTCTATGGCATTGCCCATGCCCAAAACCTATCGGAATTTAAGGCGGCACTTCCCGACATCCATGCTCCCGGATTAAACATGATGTACGGCGATGCCGAGGGAAATATTGCTTGGTTCGCCACGGGAAAACTCTATCGGATGCCCGATAGTACCCACACCAAGTTTATTTTGGAAGGGAGTATGGGCAAGGAGGAACCCCTTGGATATTTGGATTTTTCGGAAAACCCTATGGCCGTCAACCCACCATGGCATTACGTATACTCGGCCAACAACCAACCAGATTCCATTGCAGGGTCGTTGTACCCGGGGTATTATCTTCCGGAAAATAGGGCAAAGCGAATTGTAAAGTTATTGGCCCCCAAGGACGATTGGAAAAAGGAAGACGTAGAAAAAATGCTCTTGGACGAAGTATCGGACGTAAATACCGAAATTGTTACCGATCTAGCTAAATTGATGGATGTGGAGCAATTGACCGAAGCCCAAATTACGATCCTAGATAAAATAAATGCTTGGAAAGGCGATAATAAATTGGATAGCGTTGCGCCCACTATTTTTCATCGCTGGATCTATGAGCTGTTAAAGAATACCTTCGAGGATGAGCTGGGTCCGGAAATGTTCCAGCAACTGTTAAATACCCATTTGCATAAACGGATGATCGCCCCGATGGCAAAAAAAGAAAATTCGGTCTGGTGGGACGATATCGGGACAAAGGATACTGTGGAAAGTAAAAAGGATCGGGTAAATAGGGCCTTTAAAGGAGCCGTTCTTTCCTTGAAAGCCGATTTTGGCCCCGATAAAAAACAATGGACATGGAACAGGGTACATACCTTGGAACATGGACATCCTATTGGGAATGTCCAAGCCCTAAGATTCTTTTTTAATGTCGGGCCCTTTCCAATTTCCGGGACCCGGGAAGTCATCAACAATATGTCCTTTTCCTATGATGAAACGGGGAAATATCCCGTAACATCCGGACCTTCGACCCGCAGGGTAATCGATTTCTCGGACGTGGAAAACAGTAGGAGTATCTTGCCTACCGGGCAATCGGGCAATCCCTTCAGCATACATTATAAGGACCAATCGGAAATGTTCATTAAGGGCGAATTCCGAAAAATGATGATAGACCGGGAGGAGATCGTCCGTACCAAAAAATCGTTGCTTACCCTTACTCCGACCCAGAAATAGTTTTTTCATAATCTAAGTTGGTCATAATAGGGTATTCGTTTAACCCCTTAACATTTGTTATATTCCTGCAACCAAAACCTTGTTATACGACAATTTTTTTGGAACAAAATAAAGTACCTCCCATAAATTATCAGTAAACAGGCTATATAAAATGTTTAAATTTCTTACATTTAAGCAAATTCCGAGGTATGCTTACAAAGGTTTACGGGAGTGCGGTCTTTGGCGTGGAAGCGACTACGATTATTGTTGAGGTAAATATCGACAAGGGAGTAGGCTATCATTTGGTAGGTTTACCGGACAATGCCATTAAGGAAAGTAACTATCGTATAGCCGCGGCCCTTCAAAATAACGGTTATCGCATTCCGGGAAAAAAGATTACCATTAATATGGCACCCGCCGACCTGCGCAAGGAAGGTTCGGCCTATGATCTGACCCTCGCCCTGGGAATCCTCACCGCCTCGGGGCAGATACGATCAGAAGGCATCGAGAAGTATATTATTATGGGCGAACTTTCCCTGGACGGTAGTTTACAGCCCATTAAAGGAGCACTTCCCATTGCCATAAAAGCCAAGGAGGAAGGTTTTAAAGGCTTTATCCTACCGCTGGAGAATGCCAGGGAAGCGGCCATTGTAGACGGATTGGAAGTATACGGGATAGAGAACATTATAGAGGTAATCTCGTTTTTCGACAAGGGAACCTCCCTAGATCGGACGATGGTAGATAGCAAGGCCGAGTTTTATAAAAACCTGGATTTTCCCGAATTCGATTTTTCCGATGTAAAAGGGCAGGAGAGCATTAAGCGCTGTATGGAAATTGCCGCCGCCGGCGGACATAATATCATCTTGATCGGTCCCCCGGGTGCTGGCAAGACCATGTTGGCCAAGCGCCTACCTTCCATCTTGCCGCCAATGACCTTGCACGAGGCTTTGGAAACCACCAAAATACACAGTGTAGTGGGCAAGATAAAGAATATGGGCCTAATGAACCAAAGGCCGTTCCGGAGCCCGCACCACACAATTTCAGATGTAGCTCTTTGCGGTGGAGGTACCTATCCGCAACCGGGGGAAATATCGCTCTCCCATAATGGGGTATTGTTTCTGGACGAACTGCCAGAATTTAAAAGAGGTGTCCTGGAAGTATTGCGGCAACCCTTGGAAGATCGGGAGGTAACCATTTCCAGGGCACGGTTCAGCGTAACCTACCCCAGTAGCTTTATGTTGGTAGCCAGTATGAATCCCAGTCCGGGCGGATATTTTAACGATCCCGATGCTCCCGTAACCTCTTCCCCTGCGGAAATGCAGAGGTATATGGGGAAGATCTCCGGCCCGCTCTTGGACCGGATCGATATTCATATAGAAGTGACCCCCGTACCTTTCGAAAAATTGTCCGAGGATAGAAAGGGGGAAAGCAGTGTGACCATCCGAAAACGTGTCACTGTCGCTAGGGAAATCCAGACCCAACGCTTCGCAGAAATGGAAAACGTACACTATAACGCCCAAATGAATACCAAACATATCCGCACTTATTGTAGGATGGACGATACTTCCAAGGAGTTGCTGAAAAATGCCATGGAGCGGTTAAATCTTTCTGCCCGTGCCTATGACCGGATCTTAAAAGTAGCCCGTACCATCGCCGATCTGGAAAATGTTCCCGAAGTAAACGGTAACCATATCGGGGAGGCCATCCAATATCGCAGCTTGGATCGGGAGGGTTGGTTGGGGTGAACGGTTAATCTGAAAATGTGTTGATTTGTTGATTTGAAAATGTAGTAGTGTGCTAATGTAGCAATGTAACAATTAGGGTTAATGTACCAATTGATGACTTGGGAATTTTAAAATATAACAAATTGGAAATTGCGTTAATGTATCAATTGATGATTTTGGAAATAGATTGATCCAGGATTTATCTTAACACTAAAACGGGTTGCAAACCTTCAGAAAACCTTATATTTTATAATGCTGGCAATGATATAATTTCCAGTTAAAAGTTATATGCCCATTATCAAATCTTCAAATCATCAAATCCCGAAATTCGCACATTGTTACATTAATCAATTGCTACATTATTTTACTCTTCGAAGGAGGTGGATGATATCTGTACGGCCCCTTGTGGAATTTTTGAAGCAGGACGGTCATAGATCTCTTTTACTATGCCGTATAAGTCCGGGATTACCGTTTGTGCGAGTTTGGTGGAATTGCTGTTTAAAAGTACGCAGATTCCCAGATCGGCCTCGGGATAGACCGCAATTTCATTTCTATAATCATTTACGCTTCCCCCATGGTGCCAAACGGTCCTTTCCACATCATTATCGCCCTCCATAAATTTATGGATCCTCCATCCAAAGCCATAATAGGACGATAAATGTCCGGGCCAACGCTGGTAATATTTACTCCTCCCCTTAATCTCTATAAAGGGGTTAAAGGTCTCACTTATAGCAGCCTTGTCCATCAGTTCCGGATTATGGCCTAGCAGAAACCGCATCCATTTGGCCATATCCAGTGCACTGGCATTTATACCCCCAGCAGCAACGGCGTTATAATAATTGTCCGAAAGAGGTAGGGTCTTCCAACTATTCCGTCTTTGGGCATGTGGCAAGGCAACATTTTCGGCTTGCTCCAAGATTTCGTAATCCATGTTGGCGGTACACATTCCCAAAGGATTAAAAAATCTATTGATCAAGGAAGTACGGATATCCTTTCCGGTCACTTTTTGCATAACCTCGCTACATAGGGCAAATATGGCATTCTGGTAGCTATACATGGTCCCCGGCTCACTAATGGGCACTACCTCATTAAAACGTTTGGCTATAACGCCCAATGGGAGTCCGGCCTCCACCAGATTGGTGTAACTATGGTACGGGGTGCCCGCAGTGTGCGATAGGATGTTCGCAAGTGTAATTTTATGGGTATTGTTTTTGTCACCCAATTGAAAATCCGGTATATAATCGCTGACTATATCGTCCCAATCCAATATGCCCTCGCTTTTTAGATCGGCGGCCAATATCCCCGCAAATCCTTTGGAAAGCGATCCCAGCCTAAATACGGTCCCCCCATCGACACCATCGGTAAAATTGATATTTTTTTTACCGAATCCGTCCGAGATTACGATGGAATCCCCTTTTACGATACTGACTCCCGCACCTACGATGTCACCCGATGCTATTGCGCTATCAAAATAGGCTTTTAAGGTAGTCTTTAATTCCTCTTGGCGGACTTTATATAGGCGGACCTGGTGTTGGTCCTCCAAGGATTTTGCTAGCTGGCCGGCCGAAAGGGACATTTCGGGCTTGGAGGCGGGCGCAGGCTTAAAAGCATTTATAAGTAGGATAAAAAATAGTACGATCAGAAGAGTGGCACCTCCCAAGATTTTGTTTCCCCGCATAGGTAAATTATTGTGTAGTTTTGGATTTAAAAAGATAAATATAGGATGATAAACTTAAATAACGGATGAAATACCCGATTCTTATATTTTTATTGTTTCTTGCACTTAATTTAAACCATTTAAGTCATTTGCTAACAGATTCGGGACATAGTGGAATGTGTAAATATTTGGTGTTTCCACATATATGAAAGCCGGGGTCAAAAAATTGCCCCGAGCAATAAAAATTAACAATTATTTAACTATATTAGTTCTACTTAAAAAAACCTACATGGACAGTAAATTGATCAAATTGTTTCTAAGACTGGCCCTTTCTGCCGGATTTTTATCCGCGGTCGCAGATCGGTTCGGATGGTGGAGCAAAGAAGTTTCCACTTGGGGAAATTGGGAAAACTTTTTGGAATATACGGGAATACTAAACCCTTGGTTTCCAGAATCCATAATCCCGATTATAGGAACCATGGCAACAATAGCGGAAATTGTTTTGGCCATTGGATTGATTATCGGCTTCAAAACCGAATGGTTTGCAAAATTGAGCGGTTTTCTATTGTTGATATTTGCCCTGTCCATGACTTTTTCCATCGGGATAAAGGCACCGTTCGATTACTCCGTTTTTATTGCCTCCGCCGCCGCCTTCGCCTTGAGCCGAATGAAAGAAAAGCATTATGAACTGGATAATCTGATTTCAACCTAATTAGACAAAAGCTAATTTGAAAATTTGTCGATTTGGCAATTTGGGAATATATACTTTTAATGTAGCAATATACCTCCCAACAACCATTGGCTTAGCGTTGCCAACTTTTTTAAGGCAAAAGCCATTGGCCAAAAGCCAAATGTTATAGTTGTATACGGATAAACCATGAACCTGGAACCTTGGACCAAAGTGCCAACTTTTTTAAGGCAAAAGCCATTGGCCAAAAGCCAAATGTTATAGTTGTATACGGATAAACCATGAACCTGGAAACCTTGGACCAAAGTGCCAACTGTAAACTGCTACTGCCAACTTTTTAAGGCAAAAGCCAGTGGCCAAAAGCCAAATGTTATAGTTGTATACGGATAAACCATGAACCTTGAATTAACAAAGAAGCTATAGTTTAATTGCACAATTCTGTGCTGCCGATCGATAAATGGCCTCCACCACCCGGATATCCCGGAGTCCTTCCTCTCCTGGTGCGATCAGATCGGTATTGTTCATTATGGCCTCGGCATCCTCATCCATTTGTTTGGCCTGTTGGTTGGGGACGGAAAAATTAATGGCCGTTCCGTCGGACATGCTTCCCGTATTGCCATTATAGGAGGAATGTGGCTCCATTTTTAGCCATCCCTTTTCATAGGTCACGCGCAAATGGTTCATATTGATGCCAAAACTAGTGTGGCAGGCCGCTAGCGCCCCGCTAGGAAACTCCAATTGGAACATCATGGTTTCCTCTACCTCATGGTATATATTGGGCCTAGTGGTGGAGGCTTGTGCCAAAACGGAAATAGGTTCCTCCCCCGTTGCCAATCTTGCTCCCTGTAGGGCATAAACACCCATGTCGCCCATTGCGCCCCCGCCCATTTTTTTACTTTGTTTCCAATGGTCCGTCCGTCCATCAAAATACCC
>DATGQM010000202.1:0-4633 GCA_035304205.1 Arenibacter sp.
GATTATATCCCCAAACGTATCCCGGTCATGTTACGGGACGGTGACGTGGATTTGGGAATGCTGTTGTTGGAGAGGGATATTGCCTTTGAAAGATCGGATAACCTGGTTACCTTAACGGATGCTGATCTGATGGAGGATGAAATGACCTCCATGAGTTCCGAAATGTTGCAAGCGAGCAAGGATATTTTTCTAAACAGGGCAGCATTCGATTTTGGCCAGGCATTTTTTCGTATTAGGGGATATGGCTCGGAATACGGGCAGGTGCTATTGAACGGTATTCCTATGAACAAATTTGTAAACGGAAGACCGCAATGGAACAATTGGGGCGGAATAAACGATATAACCCGTAATCAGGAATTTACGCACGGTCTTCAGTCATCTGGCCACAGCTTTGGGGGAATACTGGGAACTACCTATATAAATACTAGGCCCTCGGGAATGCGAAAGGGTGTGCGTTTCACTACCTCCTCCTCCAACAGGTCATATACCGGTAGACTAATGGGCACATACTCCACTGGCAAGGCGGAAAATGGACTTTCCTATAGTCTTTCCGCCTCACGGCGATGGGCCGAGGAAGGATATATCCAGGGTACACTTTATGATGCGTATTCCTTTTTTGGGACCATTGAATACGCCTTGGACCATAAGAATAGTTTGATGCTTACCGCTATGATGGCACCCAATAGACGAGGCCGTTCGTCGGCCATTACCCAGGAGGTTTTTCAGATAATGGGTAACCATTATAACCCGTATTGGGGACAACAACAAGGAAAAATTAGAAATACCCGGGAACGAAAAATTCTCGAACCCCTATTTATGCTGAACCATTTTCATAGTTCCGGGCGGCTGGACTGGAATACGGGCGTAGCCTTGCAATTGGGGAGCCAGACAAACAGCAGGTTGGGATATTATAATGCACCCAATCCCGATCCCACCTACTATCGGTATTTGCCCAGCTTCTATATAAATAGTCCCATTGGGGCCAATTTTATCAGTGCCAATATGGCCGAACAGGGGTTCTTGAAAAATCCACAGATTAATTGGGACAGACTTTATCAGGCCAATTCCAACCGTAATTTGGAAGGGAAGGCAACCTATATTTTATATGACGATACCGTTAAGGAAATACAATTTTGGATCAACAGCGTGGCCGGTTACCGGATAAGTCAATGGACAAAACTACAGTTCGGGGGCAATTATCGCAGTTCCAGCTCCGATTATTATGCCGAGATCACGGATCTGTTGGGTGCGGATATGCATACGGATATAGATTCCTTTTCCAACACCGAAAACGATGTCCTGGGCAGCACGGATAAATTAGTAGGGGATCGGTTTAACTATTCGTACCGTATAGAAGCGGATAGGCTGCAAGGGTTTGCCCAATTAAATATCACCAGACCGACATGGGAAGGGTTTATAGCGGCAAATTATTCAGCTACCGCTTATCAAAGGGAGGGATTGTACAGGAACGGGCGTTTTGCCAACTCCCTAGGGAAAGGCGATAAGGTGGAATTTTCAAATTTCGGGGGCAAAGGCGGATTTACCTATAAAATAAATGGTCGACATTGGATCGCTCTGAACGGGGCCTTATTGAAGAAACCCCCGGTATACCAGAATATTTTTATAAACCCAAGGGAAAACAACCAAATTGTACCCCAAATACGGAGCGAAAAGATAAACACTCTGGATATTAACTATTATTTGCGATTGCCAAGTTTAACGGCAAGGCTAACGGCCTTTTATACCCGGTTCCAAAACACCACCGACATTAATTTTTTCTTTGTGGATGCAGGGGTGGGGAGCGACTTTGTACAGGAGGTGATCACTGATCTGGACAAGCTTCATATGGGAACAGAACTGGGTATGGAATACCAGATTTCCCCGGCCGTAAAATTGTCGTGGGTGGCCGCCGTGGGCAAATATCTGTATGCCAGTGATCCTTTTGTAACTATTAATTTTGATACGGCCGGTGCAGAGGAAGATATTATAAATCCCCAGGGAAACATTGATCTGGGCGTATCCAAGATCAAAGATTATAAATTGGCGCAGGGCCCGCAAAAGGCCTTTGCCTTTGGAGTGGAATACAGGGACCCGAAATATTGGTGGGCAGGGGCCAGCACCAATTATTTGGGCAATAATTATGCGGGTATCTCTACCATAACCCGGACCGCCAGTTTTTATTTAGATCCTGAAACAGGTGTAACTTTTCCGGATGCCACGGAAGAAAAGGTAAGTCGGTTGTTGTCCCAAAATAAATTGGACGATATCTATTTGTTGAATCTTATAGGGGGCAAGTCCTGGTTAAAGGGAGGTAAATATATCAGTGTGTTCGCTAGTGTAAACAATGTTTTTGATGCCGTATATAGGACCTGTGGCTATGAACAGAGTAGGAACGGTCATTTTGGCCAGTTATGGCAAGACAATCTTAACGGAAATCCATCCTTTGCGCCCAAATATTGGTACGGATATGGCCGAAGCTATTTTATAAATCTGGCGATCAGTTTTTAAATTATGCCTTTTGTTAGGGAATCTATAGGGTTCGACCGTTAGATCAATGCTTTGGATGATTAAATGACCGTAATTAAAATTCCATGGGAAAGTCTCGATCAGGAAAAATACATCATCTGTTTATAAGTCTGGCCATGCTATGCGCTTGTGTCAAGGATGGTAGTTTTGGGGCCCCCGATCCCCATTGTAGTGGTGACCTGGTCACGAATATTGGTTATGGGGAGGTGAAGGACATGTATAAGGGTGAAACCGTAGAAATATTGGGAGATCTGATCTTGGAGGGCTATATTACTTCTTCGGACCAAATGGGGAATTTCTTCGGGGTACTCCATTTTCAGGATAGGGCGGTCGATCCGACGGAGGGTTTTCAGATCGAGATCGATGTACGCGACTCCCATTTGCTATATCCCGTAGGGAGCAAAGTGCTGATCAAATTAAAGGGACTTTATTTGGGGATGAGCAAAGGGGTATTTAAAATAGGGGGGCAATTTACCTCTTTTGGCAATATTTCCGTTGGAAGATTGCCGGCAGCGGTGGTCGATCAGCATCTCTTTTTTTCCTGTGATGCGGTAAAGGCCATAGACCCGGTACGGATTACCCTGGCCGATCTGAGCGAGAATCTTACCAATACCCTGGTGCAGATTCAAGGAGTCGAAATTAAGGAGGAAGAAGTGGGACTTCCCTTTGCGGATGCCATGGTGGAAACCGCCCGTACGCTAATCGATTGTATGGATAGGGAACTGACCCTGTTGAACAGTGGTTATTCCGACTTTCAGGGCGAATTGCTTCCCGAATTAAATGGCAGCATAGTGGGCGTATTGGTCCGTGAAAACCAAAAGTACCAATTGGCGATCCGGAATCTTGGGGATATGGATTTTGGCGGGGAACGTTGTGCGGAACTAGTGGATGAATTTACCTCCGGAAAATTCTTTATTTCCGAACTGGCCGATCCGGATAATGATGTAACCGCTAGGTTTGTGGAACTCTATAACTCGGACTTGGAACCTTTGAGCTTAAAAGGTTGGACGCTTAGAAGATATACCAATGCCAATATTGGAGTAAGTTCGACCATAGACCTATCCGGGTCTGTGATCGGAAGCGAGCAGACGTTTGTAATATCCCCGAATGCTACGGCCTTTGAATCGGTCTATGGTTTTGCCCCCGACCTTGGCGTCGGTGCCAATAGTCCCGCCGATTCCAATGGGGACGACAATTTACAGCTGGTGGATCCCTTTGGAACGGTAGTGGATAGTTTTGGGGTCATAGGAGTAGATGGATCGGGGACCGAGCATGAGTTTGAGGACGGCCGGGCCGTAAGGAATGCCTATATCATGGAAGGAAATGCCTTGTATACGTTTAGCGAATGGACAATCTTTAATGATAGCGGCGGAAATGGAACCATAAATTTACCGCAAAATGCCCCGGAAGACTTTACCCCGGGGATTCGATAGCATAAAGTTATATCCCCGCCTCCTTGGGAAGATTTCGTTAGCGGAAGTATTATATTAAAGGTGTTGGCTATCAATTAGTTATATAGTTATCAACAAAAAGACGATTTATAGCGGATACCGCTGTCCAAATTGATCGGGATGGCGGTTTTTTTTATACATTTAGGTATTAGTTATCTGCTATGAATGAATTTTTTTTTGACGAGATAAAAAACGGCAATTTAGAGGAGGTTAGAGCGATGCTAAAGAAAAACCCCTTATTGCTGGATAGTAAGGACCAAAGGGGGACTACCCCGTTAATTATGGCGACTTATTACGACGAGACCGAAATCGCAGATCTATTGTTGGACAATGGGGCAAAGATAGATGCCAAGGATGCTTCCGGGAACACGGCCCTAATGGGGGTTTGTTTTAAGGGTTTTACCGATATTGCCCAAAAACTGATGGAAAAAGGGGCGAGCGTCAACGAGCGTAACAATATGGGAGCAACCTGCCTAATTTATGCGACTACCTTTAACAGGCTGGAGATCGCCAAATTATTACTGGCACATGGTGCGGATATTGCCATAAAGGATATGCACGGAAAAACGGCCCTGGACCATGCTAGAATGCAGGGATTAGCGGGACTAATGGATTTGTTGGGGAATTCTTAGGTGTGTTTGTTTCCCGCAACGATC
>DATGQM010000203.1:0-8220 GCA_035304205.1 Arenibacter sp.
CAGGCATTTGATGAAAGGAAAGATGAATTACAGAAAAAGTATAAAATTCATTTGGACCTCGATATAAAAGCTGTTGCCCATTATGGGGATATGTCAGGGTATTTCTTGGGCGGATTCCGAAAATTATACGGTGAGGTAGTCGTAGAGGCCCATAGATTATTGAAAAATAGCATCCAGGAACATTCCTATCTTTTAATGACAAATGAAATTATGGATGCGGCCCATAGCAATAGTTACACCGAAATATTAATTGATGCATCCGCCGGATCAGGGAAGCTCTCTGAAAGTAACGGGGATTTACGAACAATCGACTATACCTATATTCCTTACGATAAAACATTGACCCTTTCCGCATAAAGGAGTTTAAATGATAGATATATTAGATTTTGGTCATTTATGAAAAAGTAATGGTTATCCCTGGAATACCTCCGCAATATAAATTTGTTCCCTCAAAGAATAGTAACAGAAACAAAAGAAGAAAAAGATGAAAACATATTATTTAAATACCAAAGGAATTGCACGGGGTGTTTTGGCCCTAGCCGTTTTACTTGCCATTATAAGCATAGCCCTGGCTTTTAAATCAGCGGATAGGGAGGCCAATAAAATCGATATAACCGTAGCGGCAATGCCCGTGGAGGTAGCCACCCCGGTATTGGAAAAAATAACCGAATGGGATGAATACACGGGGCGGTTCGAGGCGAGCAATCGTGTTGAAGTGAGGGCCCGTGTAAGTGGCTTTTTGGAAAGTGTCAATTTTGAGGATGGACAAATGGTCAATAAAGGCGATATCCTATTTACGATCGACAATAGGCCCTTTAAAATTGCACTGGATCAAGCGACCGCGGATTATGGGCAAGCAAAAGCATCCTTAACCACGGCCCAGGATAATTTTGACCGGGTGAAATCGCTGCGCGAGTCGGGGGCCGTATCCATTGAAGAGTACGATCGCAGAAAGCAGGCACTGGAATTTGCCAAGGCAAGTATCCAATTATCCCAGGCCAAAGTGGACAATGCAAAATTAAACCTGGAATTTACCAGGGTTACGGCGCCCATTACGGGATTGGTGAGCAGGGATAAAGTGAATTTGGGCAATCTGATCGATGGGGGTTCCTCCAATTCCACCTTGCTGACCACTATAGTGGCCACGAGCCCGATCTATTTTTATTTCACCGGAAGTGAATCGGATTATTTAAGATACGTGCGTTTGGCAAGGAATGGGGAGCGAGGCGCCGCCCGTACATCGGATATTCCTGTATTTATCAAACTACAGGATGAAGATGATTTTATACATGAGGCAAAATTGGATTTTGTGGATAATGAAATAGACAAGGGCACCGGAACGATCGAAAGTCGTGCCATACTCGGGAACAAAGATCATTTGTTGGAACCGGGTATGTTTGGAAAGGCAAGAATTGTGGGGAGTGCGGAACATGAAGCCCTTATGATCCCGGATAACATCATAGGCACTAATCAATCCCTTCGTTTTGTGTATGTTCTGGGAGCCGATAATATGGTAACCGTTAAGAATATCACCTTAGGCCCTTTGCATTCCAACGGATTAAGGATCGTAAGGGATGGAATATCGCAAGAGGATAAATTGATTACCAATAATATTCAAAAGATAAGACCGGGAATTGCGGTCGCCCCAATAGAGACTTCCTTGGATAAAAATAAGGCCGGGGAATTAGCTATTGTAGAAAGGGACCGATGATTACCTTCTTTTAATATTTCCGATAAATAAAATAGATCCATTGAATTGCTCCTGATCCATTTTGGATTAAAAAGGTGCAATAGGAACTTCTTATTCAAATTTTAAATACAAATATGAAATTTAGTCACATCTTTATTAATCGACCCATTTTTGCAGCGGTCTTAAGCATACTGATCCTCATTGTGGGCGGTCTGGCCTATGTGTCCTTGCCCGTATCCCAATTTCCGGAAGTAGCGCCACCAACGGTAGAAGTTGTTGCGCTTTACCCCGGAGCAAATGCCAAAACACTTTCAGAAACGGTGGCATCGCCGCTCGAAAAGGAAATTAATGGGGTCGAGGGCATGATCTATATGACCTCCCAATCCTCGGCGGATGGCCGTGTAGTTTTACAGATAGCCTTTGAACTGGGTACCGACCTCGATAGGGCCCAGGTGCAAGTTCAGAATCGTGTGGCGATCGCAGAGCCCAGATTGCCGGAAGCTGCCCGTCGCCTTGGAATTACCACCAAAAAAATATCGCCGGATATGCTCATGGTGGTTAATTTGGTTTCCCCCAATAAAACGTACGATCAGACCTATATGGGAAATTATGCCACCCTTCAATTGAAGGACGAATTGGCGCGCATCAAAGGAATTGGGGATATACAGGTTTTTGGTGCCGCTGAATATGCGATGCGTATATGGCTGGATCCGGATAAGATAGCAAATTTGGATATGACCGCAGGGGAAGTAGTTGCGGCCCTCCGTTCCCAAAATATACAAATTGCGAGCGGTACTTTAAATACTTTGCCGTCCGGAAAACAATCGGATTTCGAAATCAATATCCAAACACAGGGCAAGTTGGTAACAACGGAACAGTTTGAAAATGTAATTATAAAATCGGACGGAGCGGGTAGAATAGTACAGGTAAAGGATATTGGGCGTGTGGAACTGGGAGCTCAAAATTATGCCACAAAAGGCTATTTGGGCAAGGAGCCCTCCATAGCCATGCCTATTTTTCAACAACCGGGAGGGAATGCCCTGGAGACGGCCACGGAGATCCAGGCTACCATGTTGGAACTCTCCAAAAATTTCCCTGCAGATCTTGAATATAAAATAGCGTATAACCCTACCGAATTTATCCAAAAATCCGTCGATGAAGTGTACTATACAATTTTTGAAGCTATTATATTGGTCGTGTTGGTGATCTTATTGTTCCTACAATCCTGGAGGGCCGCCATTATCCCGATCTTGGCCATCCCCGTATCGCTGATCGGAACATTTGCGGTAATGCAGGCGATCGACTTTTCACTTAACAACCTTACTTTGTTCGGACTTGTACTGGCGATCGGTATTGTTGTGGATGACGCCATTGTGGTAGTGGAGAACATGGAACGCTATTTGTCCAAGGGGCTATCCCCGAAAGAGGCCGCGGTAAAGACCATGGATGAGGTGGGGGGCGCATTGGTAGCTATCGGGCTGGTATTGATCGCGGTCTTTATACCCACCGCATTTTTGGATGGCATTTCCGGTCAGTTCTATAAACAATTTGGATTGACCATAGCGGTGGCAACCACCATTTCCGTATTTGTTTCCCTGACATTGAGCCCTGCGATGGCTGCACTATTGATGAGGCACGAAGAAAAGGACCCTAACAAAAAAACTCCAATGTTATTAAGGCCTTTTGCGTATGTGGGCAATGGTTTTAACGGTTTTATGGATAGGATTTCCAATAGTTATGGGAAAACGGTACAGAAGTTAGTGCGCACAGGATTGATGGTACTGGTGATATATGGAGGTCTTGTTGCCCTTACGGGTTTCGAGTTCAACAGAATCCCCAAGGGCTTTATACCCGCAATGGATCAACAGTATTTTATCACCCTGGTGCAATTGCCGCCCGGATCTTCCCTGTCCAGGACCGATGAAGTGGTAAAGGAAGTACTGGAGATGGGATTGGACATAGATGGGGTGGAAAATGCTGTGGCCTTTACCGGATTTGACGCAGCCTCCTTCACCAATGCCTCCAATGCAGCGGCTATATTTTTAACCTTGGAGAATTTTGACATTCGAAAGGAAAAAGGATTGGATTATCACGGGCTATTGGGAACGATAAATGCAAAATTGGCCCAAATAGACGATGCTATTGTATTTGTTATCCCTCCGCCATCAGTGAGGGGAATCGGTAATGCCGGCGGGTTTAGAATGATGGTGCAGGATAGGGCAAATCTGGGAACGGATGAATTGTTGAAGGCTACAAATGCGTTAGCGGCTGCGGCCAATGCAGATCCCATATTAAGCAATGTCTTTACTTTCTTCAACAACCAAACGCCTCAACTGTATTTGGATATAGACCGGGTTAAGGCAGAAAAATTAGGGGTAAATGTAGGGGATGTGTTCCAGTCCCTGGAAATCTATATGGGTTCAGCCTTCGTAAACGAATTTAATTATTTGGGCCGGACATTTCAAGTAACCGCACAGGCGGATGCCCCCAACCGCTTGACACCCGACGATATTTACCGTATAAAAGTGCGGAACGATCAGGGGGAAATGGTTCCCCTGGGTTCCATAACAGATCAACAGGATATTTCGGGGCCATCCAGAATCCCGAGATTTAACTTATACCCCTCAGCTTCCCTGAACGGAAATACGGCCGTGGGATATAGTTCCGGGGAGGGGCTGGAAAGAATGGAGGCATTGGCCGCCGAAATTCTTCCACAGGGCATTTCCTTTGAATGGACTGAACTGGCCTATCAGGAAAAGCAAACTGGAAATACTGCCGGTATCGCATTTTTACTGGCGGTGGTGTTCGTATTTCTTTTGCTGGCCGCCCAGTTTGAAAGCCTTGTACTTCCCTTGGCGGTAATATTTATCGTACCCATGGTCCTGTTATCGGCCATGGTGGGAATCGATCTGGCCGGATTGGACAATAATATAATGGTGCAAATAGGACTGATCGTTTTGGTGGGACTGGCAAGTAAGAATGCCATCCTGATCGTTGAGTTCGCCAAACAATTGGAAGATCAGGGAATTGATCTGAAAACGGCCGTAATAGAAGCTTCAAAATTGCGATTACGTCCCATCCTGATGACGGCCATGGCCTTTATTTTAGGGGTTGTCCCATTGGTCATTGCCACCGGGGCCGGGGCCGAGCTTCGCGTGTCCTTGGGCATTGCGGTATTCAGCGGAATGCTGGGGGTAACCATTTTTGGAATTTTCCTGACTCCCGTTTTTTATTATTTGGGAAGGAAATGGACTGGAAGTCCATCCGGGGAGGACATCACGAGAACATTGCCTTCAGAAAAGGAAAGGTTGAATAATTTAAACTTGAAAATATGAAAAACATAAAAAACATACTTTTTACAACATTGCTTTTCCTGTTCCTCGTATCCTGCGGTATTACCAAACGGGATTTTGATGTCGAGTCCAGTTTAGAGATCCCATCCGATTTCATTAAGGCAGATCGATCCGATACCACAATGGCCACAACGGAAACGGCCCAAGAATGGTGGTCGGAATTTAAGGATCCCATTTTGGATACCCTGATCGAAAAAGCAAGAAGGAACAATTTGGATATTAATGCGGCGGTAGCGAATTTTTATGCCTCCAGGGCATTTTTGAAGGAAACCAAATTCGATAGGGCACCGACCGTTATTGCCAATGGCACCTATACAAGAACCCGTTCCGGGGAAAACGTTTTGGTGCCGGGGAGCAACCCGACCTACAGTACTTACAATGGCAGTTTTGATGCTTTTTGGGAGGCGGATCTGTTTGGAAGGGTTTCCAACAGGATCAAGGGAGCCTATGCGAACAATCAATGGGCATTGATCGATATGCAGGCCGTATATATAAGCATTTTTGCGGAAGTGGCAGATCACTATATGAACTTAAGGGGAACACAATATTTGCTGGATATAGCCGATCGGAATTTAAAAGGCCAACAGGAAACCTATGATCTGACCATTAAATTGTCCAATGCCGGCACAAGCAATAATCTGGACGTATCCCGGGCATTGGCACAACTGGAAAATACCCGTGCGACAATTCCTCCGCTAAAGGCCCGTCTTGAGGCATTAAAAAATAGCATAAGTGTTTTGATCGGGGAAGTACCCGGTAATTTGGATGTAAAAATACTGAATACCCAGCCTTTGCCCAGTTTACCGACTTCCGTTGCCTTGGGGGATGTGAAGGAATTATTGCGCCGCCGCCCGGATGTGCGGAGGGTAGAGACGGAATTACAGGTTCAGATCGCCCAATATAACCTGTCCGTGACGGAACTCTATCCTAAAATCCAGTTTGGGGGCTCTATTGGGTTTTCAGCGGTCGATTTTGCAAATTTTGGAAGCAAGGAATCCTTTACGTGGAGCGTTATCCCCAATATAAGTTGGGCTGCATTTAACCTGGGGAGGGTGAAACAACAGATCAAGCGGGAGGATGCATTGACCCTGGCTACCTTCAACCGGTACGAGAAAACCGTATTGATGGGACTGGAGGAAATCAACACGGCCTTGAGCAATTATACCAACGAGCTGCGGAGAAGGGAAATTTTAAGAACCTCCGCAGCGGCAAGTTCGGAGGCCGCCAAATTCGCCAAACAAAGATTTAATGCCGGCCTTGATAGTTTTATCGACTATCTGAGCGCCGAGAATACCCTGCTACGGTCGGAGAATCTCTTGGCCATAAGTGAAATTTCCTCGGCCACTTCATTGATCGCCGTGTACAAAGCCTTGGGCGGGGGATGGGAGATCATTTCCGAAAAGGAACGGGACGCCAAATTTGAACAAATGAAACTGGCGGAAAGTCGGCCGCGATAGAAATGTTTATGTTGTTGGGACTGCGGTATTCAAATATGGAATGCCGTAGTTTCCTTATTTAATTATAAAACTTCCCTTATGTATAATCCGATTAACTTTATGGCCTGGAAAATAACGATCTTGTCATTATTTCATACTTTTATGGGATGATCAAGACCGAGATCCCTGTTTATGAGTCCAGCAATGATTTTCACGAGGCTATAGGGTTTCCACATAGAAGCCATATCCCTAATTTTGACGTGTATGCCATAGAAAGATTGGAGCCCTCGGCCAGGAGATTTATGCCCCCCTATCGGCAAGGATTTTATCATATCGGCTTGTTGAGCCATTTAGGGGAAAGCAGATTGAACATCAATACGGACTGGCTTCCCATGGAGGAGCATACTTTGTGGTTCGTAGTGCCAGGACAAGTCTTTTCCTGGGTCCGTGATGAAAAAATGGCCGGATATAACATCATGTTCAAAAAGGAATTTTTGATGCATGTGGTCCCAAATTTAGTAGAGGATTTTCCGTTCCTGAAAATGTCGGAGAGCAAAGTATTGATGCCCACCGATGAAGAGCACGAATCACTTCTTTTTGATGCCCAAAGGATAAATTCGGTATTTGACAACCCACATCCATATCAGGAAAGAATGTTGGAAGGGATGTTGGTATCGTTCCTGTATTTCTGCAAGGCCGTACATGAGCGTCATAAATCTACCGAAAACCATTTGACGCGGGCCCAAATGATTACGCAACAATTTGAAGTTCTGGTGGATAAAATGTATGTGGACACGAAAAACGTTAGCGATTATGCGGAGGAACTCAATATCACCCCGAATTACCTTACTACTACGGTCAAAAAATTGACGGGTAAAAGTGCAAAGGAGGTTATTCAGGAAAGGCTTCTTGTGGAAAGTAAAAGTTTGTTAAAATTTTCTGGTCTGGATATTGCGGAGATTGCCTATAGGCTAAACTTTCAGGAACCTACCCATTTTACAAGGTTCTTTAAAAAGTTGAGCGGAACCACGCCAAATAAATTCCGTCAAATGGAATAGCGGAAAACAAAATGGACGCTAGGAGTAATAGTTGACCCGTTAATAAAATCGGCAAATTCAACAGGGTGTGAATAGTTGCCGACAGGAGCAAGAAAACGCAACAGTCATTGTTTGTGTCGTTTATAATAGGAAATTGGTTCTTTATTGAGATTGTTTTTATTTAATTTTGTACCTATAAACAGCAAGTATCATGAAAGGGAATAGAATAGCGGTCGTTACAGAATCCGGGAATGGGTTGGGAAACACATTCGCCAATATTTTATTGAAAAACAATTATGATGTAATCCTTGCGGCCAGTAGGAAAAGTTTCGAATTGTTATCGCAGGATGGGGGCGCTTTGCGCAAGTATAGATTGATCGAAACCGATTTCACCTCCGAAAAGAGCCTATTGGAATTAAAGTCGATAATTAATTCAGGATATGGGCATCTGGATCTATTGATCAATAATGCCGAGATCGCAAATGGCTTTGGCCAAAAAATCGATCAAATAAATATCCATGAGGTGCGGGAAGTTTATGAAATGAACTTTTTCGCCGTTATAAAGATCATACAGTTATTAAAGCCATTGCTCGAAAAAAGCGAGGATCCCAGCATAATCAACATAACAAGCGCATTGGGGGACGTTAATAAAATGAGGGACGAAAACTTCTGTTATTCCAATTATTGTATGATGGCCTATGCAA
>DATGQM010000204.1:0-3132 GCA_035304205.1 Arenibacter sp.
TATAAATTAAAATCGAACCTAATGAATAAAACCTTTAACCCTGTAAAAAAGTCGGAATTACTGAGCGGGCAGATCGTGGGGGAAATTGAACGTGCAATAGGTGAAAGGAAATATAAGAGCGGTGAAAAACTGCCCACGGAAAATGAATTTTGCGAATTATTTTCCGTAAGCCGAACCGCTGTCCGGGAGGCACTGGGAAACCTTAGCGCAAGAGGCCTGGTGACCATAAGGAAAGGGAGCGGGGTGTACGTAAACGAGATCAATGCCAATTATGCGCTCGATTCCCTGAATTTTTATTTTGAGACATCCACGGATAGCTCCCTTATTCTCCAAACGATCAAGACACGGCAGTTATTTGAGCCTGGGATCGCTGCACAGGCAGCGATGCACAGAACTGTCGAGGTATTGGATTTGATCGAAACGAATTTGCAGGAATTGGCAGAGTGTTCCCATTCGGATATCGACAATGAAACGGAAATCGATGAACGATTCCATTCCTTGATCGCAAAAGCGAGCGGTAATTCCGTAGTGGATATTCTTACGAGGCCCTTATATAATCTTATGCCAAGCTACAAAAACAAAATTTTCGCCAAGAACACCGAGATTATGAACCTTGAAGGGGAAAAGGAAAAATTGATGCGTTACCATACCGGTATTTTTCAGGCCATTCGGGACCAAGATAGTAGAGAGGCCTATTATATGATGAAGGAACATCTTAGGCATGCCGAGGAAAATTACCTTAAAATGACCAACCTCTGATTTTATATGAAAATTATCGATATAGAACTATTTAAAGTTCCCCCAAGATGGCTGTTCGTTAAAATAACTACGGATGACGGATTGGTCGGTTGGGGCGAACCGATCGTAGAAGGTCGTGCCGATACGGTGCTAGCTGCGGTCAAGGAACTCACCTCCTATATCATTGGCCACGATTCCAATCGTATAGAAGATCTTTGGCAAATGCTGTACCGCGGAGGATTTTATAGGGGCGGGCCAATATTAATGAGCGCCATATCCGGTATCGATCAAGCTTTATGGGACATAAAGGGCAAACGTCTAGGAGTCCCGGTGTACGATTTATTAGGGGGCGCGGTCAGGGACCGAATGCTTGTGTATCCGTGGATCGGGGGCGATCGGCCGACCTCTGCCGCAGAAGAGGCCCTTAAGAGAAAAGAGGAAGGGTATACGGCAGTAAAAATGAACGCTACCGGTGAAATGGAATGGATAGATACCCATGACCAAATAGATGGGGTAATAGAAAGAGTAGCGGCCATAAGATCTATATGTGGCAATAATTTTGGGATCGGTATTGATTTCCATGGAAGGGTCCATAAGTCGATGGCCAAGATCTTGGCAAAAGAACTGGAACCCTTTAGACCCATGTTCCTGGAGGAACCCGTGCTGCCGGAAAACGAAGAGTACCTTAAAACACTATCAAATCACGTATCAACCCCGATCGCGACCGGCGAGCGATACTACTCACGATGGGATTTTAAAAGAATTTTTCAGCTTGGGGGCGTAGATATTATCCAACCGGACGTTAGCCATGCCGGAGGAATATCGGAAATGAAAAAAATTGCCGCAATGGCAGAGGCCTTTGATGTGGGTCTTGCCCCCCACTGTCCCTTGGGACCAATAGCATTTGCCGCATCCTTGCAGGTCGACTATACCTGTGTAAATGCCATAATCCAAGAAACGAGTATGGGAATGCATTACAACGGGGGCATTGATATGCTCGATTATCTGATCGACCCCACCGTATTTGGATTTAGGGATGGATACGTCCATCTTGTAGGCCGGCCGGGGCTAGGCATTGAAATTAACGAGGAAAAAGTCCGTGAAATGGCAAAAGTGGGCCACGACTGGAAAAATCCAATATGGAGGACCGCATCGGGGGTCATTGCAGAATGGTAATACGCTCGAAATCCCAAAAAGAAAATTAATATAAGTGGTATTTAAAAATTGTATACGACCAATGAATTTTAATAAAAAACATAAAAAAGAACCCATGGATCTGGTACTGGCCTCCTTGGGGTTAGGTTGTTGGTCTTTTGGGGGCGGGCAATATTGGGGCGAACAAAGTCAGATCGATGTGGATAAGGTGGTACATGGCGCCGTAGATATGGGAGTCAATTATTTTGATACCGCAGAGGCCTATAATGAGGGCAGGAGCGAAGAATCGTTGGGCAAGGCTATCAAGACCCTGAAAAGGGACGATATAATTATCGGAACCAAAGTAAATCCCTTCAATTGTTATCCCGAACTCCTTGTGAAGCACTGTGAGGCCTCGTTACAACGTTTGAAGACGGATTATATCGACCTCTATATGATCCACTGGCCCATTCATTCCCGTTCCATAAAATATTTCAGTAAAAATCAAGATGTTATTGATAATCCCCCAACATTAATAGGGGCAATCGAAGCTCTTCGGAAACTTAAGAAGGACGGAAAAATAAAATATTTCGGACTTAGTAATTATGCAAAGGACAGACTCCTGGAAGTTCCCGAAATGGATGAAATATCGGTAAACCAGCTACCTTATAACCTCCTATGCCGTGCCGCAGAATTTGACACGATACCTTTTTGCATTAATGAAGGTGTACCCATAATCAGCTATATGGCCCTTCTTCAAGGAATATTAACGGGAAAATACGGTTCACTTAATGAAATACCCTTATGGCGAAGAAGAACGAGGCATTTTAGTTCTAAAGG
This sequence comes from Arenibacter sp., assembly GCA_035304205.1. Lineage (GTDB taxonomy): Bacteria > Bacteroidota > Bacteroidia > Flavobacteriales > Flavobacteriaceae > Arenibacter. The sequence goes on from DATGQM010000204.1 coordinate 2,713, forward strand.
AACTATCGAAAGTCGACATGGGGAAGATGGATTTGAGGATGCGACCCTTTCCAGTCTTACCGCAATCCAAAGGATAAGTGATGAGACCGGTATATCCATGGCAGACCTGGCTATCAAATGGGTAATATCCAATCCGGCAATTTCATGTTGTCTTGCAGGGGCAAGAACCTTGGAGCAATTGCAAAAAAATGTGAATGCGGCCCAGGATCCTTTGGATGAAGTTATAAAAATATCATTGGACGATGTTACCGAATCCTTAATGAATGCCCTGGGCAATAATATGGATTATTATGAGGCATATGATTCCGATAGAACACGATAATACATATGAATATTAATCTAAGGCGAACCATATAGACCTACTAAAAAACGATATCCACATTAATTTTATATCAATATTACTATAATGCAAAGGTTTGC
>DATGQM010000205.1:0-3333 GCA_035304205.1 Arenibacter sp.
TATCAAGCGTACCCCTCGTTTAAAAGTGAAAAAGTTCCATATCCATTCCACAAAGACACGCGCTCTGTTCCTGAATCCTATCAAGGAGAGAATATGGATAAAGGACCAAAGAAACCAGGCAAATATTCCGCTGAATTTTAACCCCCTAATATCCGCAACGGCCTTAGCGCGCCCAATAGTTGCCATGGTTCCCTTATCCAAATACTTAAATACGTGTCGATCGGACCCGGTTAAGTGCGATTCGGCCAGCAATTTACCTAAAAATTTACCTTGCTGGGTGGCAACGGGCGCCAATGCCGGCAACGGGATTCCTTTTTTATCCTCTAAATGGGCCGAATCCCCGATAACAAAAATATTGGGATATTTTGGGATGCTCAAATTAGGGTTTACCAATATACGTCCGACCCTGTCCTGTTCTACGTCCAATGTATTCAACAATTTGGGCGCCTTGATTCCTGCGGCCCAAATAATATTTGAAGCTTTGATCGATTCGGTATTGATATGGACCGTATCCTTTTCTATTTTCGTGACCGGGGTATTCAGTAAGACCTTTACCCCTAATTTTATCAACATATTCTTGGCGGCCTCCCCTAAGGATTCCGGAAAGGCATTTAATATCCGGGGACCTGCCTCGATCAAATAAATATCTATATCCTTTGGATTGATATTACGATACCCGTTCATAATACTGCTTTTTGCGATTTCCGCAATGGCCCCGGCCATTTCCACACCAGTAGGCCCGCCCCCGATAATAGCATAGGTAAGGAGGGGCTTCCGAAGTATAACATCCTGCACCTGTTCGGCCTCTTCCATGGACAGGAGAATTTTTTCCCGGATTTTTAATGCATCCGATATCGATTTTAAACCTGGGGCATATTCGGCCCATTCCTCATGGCCAAAATAGTTGTACTGGGCCCCGATGGCCAAGACCAACTGATCAAAAGCAATTAGACGGCCATCACTTAAAAGAAGGGTGTTTTCCTCGGCCCGAATGGCTTTCACTTCCTCCATGATGACATTTATTTTGGAGTTTTTGCCCAATATTGCCCGGATGGGCGCGGCAATATCCCCTGGAGAAAGGGAAGCGGTAGCCACCAGATATAAAAGGGGCTGGAACAGATGATGGTTATATTTATCGATTATAGTAACATCCGCGTCCGCATTTTTTAACGAATTGGCGGTTGCAATACCCCCAAAACCCCCACCAACTATTACAATGTGTCTTCGTTTAGTTGCCATATCCTATTTTTTAGTTCCTATTTCCTTTCTGCAACGTTTTGTACACGGTCGGAAGTATCCTGCATGGTCAAAGTAAGGCGTATTATTGCAATTTCCCACTTGGTGCGACTTATTCTTCCGGTGCCCTGCCATGTACCTCTTCGAAGATGGTATCGAAGTTTTGGCGTAAATGGGCATTTAGTTTTTTGTGGTAGTCGTCCTTGAGCCATTTTAAGAAATTATAGGTGCTCTTACTGATGCATTTGGCATATTGTTGGATCCTATCATCTATATCCGGTCCCAATAGTTTTGAAAGTGCCAGGGCGTCATATACGTCCTCACTGTTCTCCACACATATACGCGCATGCTGTTCGATGGAGCGCTCCAGGACTACTTTGGAGGATTCCCCGTTCTTTATGGAATTTATGTAGGTTTCCTTGATGTCGAAATATACCTCTTCCGATTTGGCGAATTCAGCGCGTACCTCTTCGGGCATTTCCCATTTAAAATTACTTTCCAGTTCCTCATCGCTCAGGATCCTATCCATATAAAAATTAGGGGACCTAAAGATGGCCTGCCAATCCAGATCCGTTCCCCAGGGACCAAAACGATGGTAATTGTTTCCAAGATCAATGACCGAAAAAGTAGATTTATTGTTCAGGATCCTAGAACCCCGCCCGATCATCTGGTAATATAGGGTCAGGGATTTAGTGGCCCGGTTTAGGATAATGGTATCTATGGTCGGTTCGTCAAACCCGGTAGTCAATATGCTCACCGAGGTCAATATGGCGTTCGGGGTCATATTGAACCATTTTAAGATAACTTTACGTTGCTTCTTGGTGGCGGTATTGTCCAGATGGGCAATAGGATAACCGGCCGCCCTAAAAGTTTCATAAACATGTAGGGAAGTATTGATACCATTATTGAATATTAAAGTCTTCTTCCCCTTGGAATGCTTTTCGTAAGACTCCAATAGCTTGGTCAGCATTAGGCCGTTATTATAGAGATCCTCGGATGATTTAACGGTATAATCGCCATTAGACCCCACTTCCAATGAGGTCAGCCCCATATTGTAGGAGAAAAATTCCGCCTTGGCCAAGAATTCGTTATCTATCAAGGACTGAATGGACTCCCCAACGATCAATTCGTCATAATTGTCCTTCATGGGAAGTTCCTTATTGGAACTCAGAGGTGTAGCGGTCACTCCAAGAATAAAGGAATTCTCGAAAAACTTGAAAAGTTTGGTAAAGGAATTATAATGGGCCTCGTCAATTATTACCAATCCTACATCGGAAATATCCAATTTATCGTCCTGCAATCTATTGTTCAGCGTTTCTACCATGGCCACAAAACAACTGTACTGGTCCTGATCGTCCAGATCGGCCTTACTGTCCACTACCTTATTGGTAACCCCGAAACTTGTAAGCATATTGGAGGTCTGCCTGCAAAGTTCTATTCTATGGGTCATGATCAATACCTTTTTAGTATGATTTTTCAGGTACTGTCTTACAATTTCGGAAAAAATAACCGTTTTTCCTCCCCCCGTGGGCAATTGGTATAAAAGATGATAATCATCCTGAGCGGTTTCAAATTTTTCAAAAATCCGGTCCGTAGCCCCTTTTTGGTAACTGTATAATTCCTTATCCGTTTTTCTATCCACAATGGCGTTCCGCATCAAAGTCTCCGACATACCCTTCTTTTCTTTTAGGATAACAAAGCTACGCCCTTTGTTGGGTGTTTGACGAATATTTTGGATAAATTACCTGTTTTTAACTTTTTGTGGGGAGATCTAACAAAGGAGAAGCCGACTTAATTTTTAGTCAGTTTTCTTAGGGTCGCCCATTGCTTCAACATATCCCTGGCATCCGTGGCGGGATATCCCAGAACCGTTTTTCCCGCTGGGACATCGCACATCACCCCCGATCCCGCACCTACGATGGCGCCCGAGTTAATGGTCGTATGATCTTTAATGGAAGCGCTCCCGCCAATGATCACTCCATCACCAAGGGTAACAGAACCGGCAAGGCCACTGTGTCCGGCCATAATGCAGCATCGGCCCAAGATACAGTTATGGGCAATTTGCACCAAGTTATCTATTTTACACCCGTCCCCTAT
>DATGQM010000206.1:0-2782 GCA_035304205.1 Arenibacter sp.
AATGCCGTCAAGCATTCGGACACCATAGTTATTACCGGGGGAGAGCCCCTGACCTGGGATAGGGGACCTTTGACCCGGGCCTTGAAGGCCAACCACCTAAAAACGCATATAGAGACTTCGGGAGCGTATCCGCTTTCAGGAACCTGGGACTGGATCTGCCTTTCCCCAAAAAAGAACAAATTGCCGGAAGGGATCATATACGACAAGGCACACGAACTAAAGGTGATCGTTTATAATAAGCACGACCTTATTTTTGCCGAGGAACAGGCCGCTAAGACCAATAAGGACTGTATCCTGTACCTACAACCGGAATGGAGCGTACGGGAAAAGGTTATCCCGATGATCGTCGATTATGTGATGCAAAACCCAAAATGGAAAGTGTCCTTGCAGACGCATAAATACTTGAATATTCCGTAATCACCGACCTCCATTGGCCCGAAGATCCCTAACGCATTCCACTCCAAATCCGGGAACGGTGCCGTTCTTTGCGGTCAACATTTTGGCCATCCCACCCCCAAATTGAAGCTCTGCCCGCATAAGGCATCCTGCAACATTACAATGGCTATCCGCTTCGGGGTCCTGATGGTCGTTTACCGATGGGGAGCCGATGTTTACTAGGCCGAATAAATGGCCAGCCTCATGTGAAAGGGTAGCGGTCTCTACTTGATCGACAGAAATCAAAATACTTTTTGATGCCAAATTTCTAATGGATGCCTCGTAGATCACCATGGAAGTATTTCGGTAGACGGCACCTAAGGTTACCAGATTTTCTTCGGGCTTATCGCTATCGGAGATGGCATCCGAAAAATAAATATACAGGCCCAATGTATTTCCGTTAGTATAGACCGTCCTGTTTTTTGTCTCCAGTTCGGAAATTTCCTGGATGTTAAGGCTATCCTTGTTGGGCGAGTCCAATTCCTTGTAGAGGATACTGATGTTGTCCTTATGTGCATGTTGGTTCAGTAGGGCCACAAATTCGGTTACAGTGGTCTCGGTAGGGGCAAAGCCCCGGACATAGGCTATTTCGATGGCCAGGTTCTTAAATTTGGAATCGGAAAGGATATCGTTGGCCGAATCCCCCGGACCTTTTAAATTGGCGGTCCGGTCTATGGGTTTTGGAACTTCGTCCTTGGAACAGCCAAGGATGCATAAAGAAGTAAACAATATTAAAAGGGATATCTTTCTCATCGGAATCTAATTTAATATATGGTTTCTTGCCCCATTTATAACGTGGGGAACAATGTTACTATTGCTCTATGAACTTAAGTCGGGCCAAATAATCATAATGTTCCCCCTCGGCGACCAGTTCACAGGAGAGGTTATTGGCGATTGCGGCACGTTGAAGGGTGTTATAATCGATGTACAACCAGGGTAAGGGCTCGCTTTTCTGGCCTTTGTACTCCATGACAAAGGATACCTCCCCGTAATACTCCGGGCCTTCGGGAATCCAATAGCCACCGTCCTCGTCTTCATCGAACATATAAATAATATCGCTCGAATCCAAAAGAATTTGTCCTTCGGGCTTTAAAAGCGATTTTAAATGGCCTAGAAAGGTATCTATTTTGTTTAATTTCCCAACGATACCTATTCCGTTCATAAGCAAAAGCAAGGTGTCGAATTGCGGTCCATCCACCGCTTGGACATCCGCTTCCCTTAGCTGTGCTATTCCCCTGAGCCTACAGGTTTCAATGGCACCGGGCGAGCGGTCCAAGGCCGTTATGGGGAATCCTTTTTTCTGTAAGTAAAGACTATGGCTTCCTGCACCGCATCCGATATCCAAAATGGTTCCCTTGCATAGTCCGAGCGCTTTTTGTTCCAGCATGGGCATATCCCTGAAATCCCTGAACAGATAGGGTACCGGAATAATATCTTCCTCCTCCAGGGAGGAAAAGGTCTTTATGTCCTCCGAATAATTCCCCATTTGATAATCCAGCATGGCCTGGCCCAAGATGTCCTTGTTCATTAAAATTTGTATTTGCTATACAAATGTGGGATTTTTATACTCCATTATAATTGAAAAAATGAAAAAAGATCAGGGAGGACAAATAGGAGTAAACTCAATTTCGATAAAAAAAGATATTAAGGATATTTTGTATATTTAAAATATGGAAGCCATTTACACCTATTTTGAAACGATACCCTCGTCCCACAGGAGCCTGATCCTGGTATCGGGCATCACTTTTTTCTGGATATTGGAATATATCGTTCCCCTGTTCCAGCTGAAATACAAAAAAATCAAGCATGCGGGCATCAATATTTTCTTTACCCTTACGACGGTTTTGGTCAATTTTCTCTTGGCATTTTTATTGTTGATGACCAGTGATTGGGCCATTGCCAATAATTTTGGGATCCTGCAATGGCTTCCCGAAATGCCCTTGTGGGCAACGCTGCTGCTGGGGGTAATGTTGCTCGATCTGATAGCTGCCTGGTTCTCGCATTGGGTGGAGCATAGGATAAAAGTACTTTGGGGCTTCCACCTTGTCCATCACACCGATCACCAAGTAGATACTACTACCGCCAACAGGCACCATCCCGGGGAAAGTTTGATCCGTTTTGCGTTTACCTGTTTAGGGACCCTTATAGTAGGGGCACCGGTGGCCATTATTATGATCTATCAGGCCCTGTCGGTCATTTTTTCACAATTCAATCACGCCAATATATCCCTGCCCAAAAAGGTGGACGACGTGCTTAGCTGGGTAATTGTCTCCCCGGACATGCACAAGGTGCACCATCATTATAAATTGCCCTATACCGATAGTAACTATGGGAATATATTTTCTAT
>DATGQM010000207.1:0-4014 GCA_035304205.1 Arenibacter sp.
GGGACCGTAGCCCTTATCCTGGTCACGGGGGGGATATTTTTACATAATCTGGAATTTGTGCACCATTGGTTTATCGGTCTGCCCGCCATCCTCAGCGAATTAATTGTGGGACTGATAGTGGGTTTTGCTTGTTTGATGGTAGTACTGTTGATCAAAAAGGTATGGCGACTAAGTATTAAGTAGTGCGTATTAAGTACAACGTCTAATCAGGGGCAGTAGTTAAATTCCTCCCTTGAGGGAGGTGGTTTGCCCGGAGGAGCAAACCGGAGGGTGTAGCATGTTGGAGGCTAATGTCGGAAGATTTTGTGCAGCGACTTTACATAATGTGGCACAAGCGGAATACTGAAATAAATTCAGTACAGGCTGCTTGCGCTAGTGGTTTGGTCTAGGTTTAACTTTTGGCCAGTGCCTAGTGCCTAGTGGCTAGTGGCTATTGGCTAGTGGCTAGTGGCTAGTGGCTAGTAAAAATGGTATTTTCCAAGAGTATTACGGACGGGCTCGTAGATAACCATTTTTTTCCCAGGCCGGTCGTATCGCCCTGCGGTGTAAAATATACAAAAGATCCCAGGGCGAGATCAATATCCCCGTCCCCATCCAAATCGCCCGCATCCATGACGATCCATCTCCCGTTGCTGGACTCGGGAAAAGAAAAATCCTCGAACACCAGGTTTCCCTTATTCTCCAAATACACAAAACTCTCTTCGGGATAGCGGTAATAATCGGGAAAAAATGAAATGGACGCTATATCCAGGTCGCCATCCAGGTCAAAATCACGTGCCATGGCCTTATAGGCACCATTTAGCTGATAAAAATATTCCTGTTTAAAATTCAGATCGCCATCGTTCATAAAGATATAGACTCCGTGGTAATCCTTTAAAAAAGGAGTTTTGTCGGCATTATCGCCACAGACGTATAGGATATCATCATGACCGTCGTTATTAAAATCGGCCAGTTCCATATATTGCGACCCATAGAGCGGCATAAAGGAAAGCAATCTTTTTTCCTTAAAGGTGCCATTCCCTTGATTCCCATAATAAAAAATGCCCTCGTCCCCCTGTGCCATCAATGCAAAAATATCGGTATGGCCATCTCCGTCCATATCCTTTATCACGACCGAAATTGCTCCTGGCCTAGCGTTTAAAATATGTTTTTCATATCGATTATTCCCCTTATTTTCAAACCAGGCCAATTTTCCCGTATGGTTCCCATATTCACAGGCGACAATATCGTCCCTCCCATCATTATTCAGATCGGCATAGGCCATATATACTGGGCGTTGCATATCTTCGATTATAAGATCGGCATTACCATATGGTTGTCCGGGGCTATTATTGGTAATCCTTTGAAGCTCCCCATCAGGTGCATCATGCGGAAAAATACTTTTCCCAGCCGTGGTTAAATATAAGGTGTCGCTATCCTCGTAATAATGGATCGGGGTGGCTTTCAGTCCTAAAATATAATCCTTTTCAAGATCGGGCGTAAGGAAGGTCAGGCTATTGATATTCCGTTTCCCATCGGCATAGACCACGCCCCTGTTTTCCGGCCTGATCTTCACCATGGTTGTCAATGGAGGGCGATGGGAATATTTTGATTCCCTATACTTGAAATGCTTTAAAACTTTGGTAATATTTTTACTCCGCTTGGGCGATATTATGGAGTCCGGCGCATTGTCCAGATAATAATCCACTATCTTATCCCAATCTTCCCTAGCAATTAATGGATTTTCGGGAAAAATATTGGCCTCTTTCACTATTGTACCACCAATACCCGAATCGAACAAACTATCCCTTTGATCGGTATCCCTGTACAGCCCCAACCTATGTGCCATTGCGGGCAACACATCGTTTTTCCAGCTGGATCTGGGCAATCGTTCCGGAGCTACATAGAGATGGCAACTGGAACAATGTATTTGGGCCAGCCTATTCCCACTTAGATTTGTAACCGGAATCTCCTCAATTTCGCGACCGGGCATTTCTTTCTTTTTCCCGGAACAGGAATAGGATAGGATCGTTAGGATACCCAAGAAGACGATATGTTTCATCTGTAGATATTTATTGTTTTTTAACGGGCGACCAATATTCGGTCATGCTCATTTCATACTTGTTTGAAAAAATGGATTAAGGACTATGCCGGCTATCTCTATGTCTCTAAATTCTATAAAATAATGCAAATATGCATCAATATTTTATTTTTAATAACCCGAGATTATCTTATAAGGAGGATAATCGAGATTATATTTATAATCCAATAAATAATGGCCAAACCAGATTTTAATCCGATTTGGCCATTATTGATCGTTCAATTTATTATGATTAAGATAGGTTTAGGCTAGAGGGATCGATTCCCAATGCCCTTGCTACCCCTTTCCCATATTCCGGGTCGGCCATATAGCAATTCCCAATATGTCTTTCTTGGATAAACCGTTCCGCGCCACTGATATTTCGGGCGGTATTTTCAAAGAGCAGCTGTTGCTTATCCGGAGTCATCAATCGGAATAAATTTCCGGGTTGGGTAAAGTAATCCTCATCTTCCCTATGGTCGTAATGGAAGGCATCCCCTTCCAAGGCCAATGGGGGCTCTGCATATTCCTTGCTCTCCGCCCATTGTCCATAACTATTTGGTTCGTAATGAAGGGTAGAACCCTCGTTACCATCAACCCGCATCGCTCCGTCCCTATGTGGATTATGGAACGGACATTGGGGTTTATTGACGGGAATCTGATAATGGTTGACCCCCAATCTATATCGTTGGGCATCCCCGTAGGAGAACAACCTCCCCTGAAGCATTCTATCCGGTGAAAAACCGATACCCGGTACCACATTGGCCGGATTAAAGGCAGCCTGTTCCACATCCGCAAAATAATTCTCGGGATTTCGGTTCAGTTCCATAACCCCAACATCGATCAACGGATAATCCCCATGCGGCCATACCTTTGTTAGGTCGAACGGATTGAAACGGTAGTCCTTGGCTTCCGACTCCGGCATGATCTGTACTTTTAGGTGCCATTTTGGGAAATCCCTTTTTTCAATGGCATCAAAAAGATCCCTTTGATTGCTTTCCCTATCCCTGCCCACAACATCCTGGGCCTCTCCATCGCTAAGGTTCTCGATCCCCTGTGCCGTCCTAAAATGGAATTTCACCCAGAACCGCTCGTTATCCGCATTTATAAAACTATAGGTATGGCTTCCAAATCCGTGCATATGACGGTACGATTTTGGTATACCGCGATCGCTCATTACAATAGTCACCTGGTGCAGGGCCTCCGGTAATAGGGTCCAGAAATCCCAATTGTGGTTTGCGCTTCTCAAATTTGTCTGCGGGTCGCGCTTCACCGCTTTGTTAAGGTCTGGGAATTTATAGGGATCCCTCATAAAGAAAACAGGGGTATTGTTACCCGCCAAGTCCCAATTGCCCTCCTGGGTATAGAACTTCAGGGCAAACCCCCTGATATCCCTTTCGGCATCGGCAGCTCCCCTCTCCCCCGCCACGGTAGAGAAACGTGCAAACATATTGGTCTGCTTTCCGATCTCGGAAAATATTTTTGCCTTGGTATATTTGGTGATATCATGGGTAACGGTAAAAGTACCAAAAGCTCCCGAACCCTTCGCGTGCATACGTCTTTCAGGGATTACTTCCCTGTCAAAATGGGCCAGTTTCTCCAAGAACCAAAAGTCTTCTAAAAGCATTGGGCCTCTTTTTCCAGCAGTTTTTACATTCTGGTTCTCTGCTATCGGTCTCCCTGAGACCGAGGTAAGTTTCTTCTTTTCGTCATTCATGATTTATGGTGTTTTTATTGTTAGCAAGGCAAAATGATAAATAAATGCATAGCAATCATATATCATAATTTCACTAAGATAGTAAACCGTTTGTATTCACAAAAACCCAATTTCGCATAAAATTTTATACTATAATAGTTTTTGTTTATGATAGTAGTATTGAGTATTGAGTACAGAGTATTGAGTACAGAGTATTGAGTATTGAGTACAGAGTATTGAGTAGTGAGATATGAGTATT
>DATGQM010000208.1:0-2970 GCA_035304205.1 Arenibacter sp.
AGCTGGGCCTTGTACAACCATAACTTTTCCCTAAAGCCAAGTTCGCTGATCTTATATTTCGGAAGATGCTTATCAAAATATTTCTTTACCCTTCTATAATCCTCATCGCTACGGACATAGCCTATCTTAAGCATCTGCCCATATAACTGCAGGGAAAGATTGGATAGTTTACTGGTAATAACGTTCTGTGCGGACAGTTGTTTTGCCTGTATCGCAAGCTCGTCCGCCCTATCCGGGATACTCCGGGTAATATACTGGGTCTCTATAAGCTTCTCCAGTTCTACAATTTCATAGGCCACATTTTTCTCCTCGTTCTCGATAGCCATGGTCTTTGCCTTGTCCAATATTTTCAGGCTTTGCCTATATAGCCCTTTTTGATATAGGATAGTAGCAAAATCGAGCTGTTCCCTGAGCAGGATCCTAATGGTCTGGTTCACGGGATTCAGCCGGAGGCTCACCAAGATCTGTTTGTACAGGTGCGCTTTTAAATTGGATAACTGGGCCTTCTTTACTATACCGTTTTCCAATATTAATTTTTCATCGTATACCTTGATTTTATCCATTAAATTGAATAACGCCAGGAATTTTGCATCGGTGTTCACGCCCAAGCGGCCAACGTATAATTTAAATTGACGTTTCTCCGACTTTGAAAGGGATTTGACCAAAACGAATAATGCATCTTTATGCGCATTTGTCATCGTAATAAAAAAGGTTTATGTTGTTGATAATAAGATTATTAACTACTATAAAAAGTTACTTAACATTGTAAATACAAACCCCCTTTCGGAGGTAGCGAACCGATTAAGTGCTATATTCGTATAGCGCATATAAAATTACGCAAATAAAATGAGCAAAGAAAAGGTACAAATTTTTGATACGACACTTAGGGATGGGGAGCAGGTGCCCGGTTGTAAATTGGATACGGAGCAGAAATTGATCATTGCCGAAAGATTGGATCAAATGGGCGTTGATATAATCGAGGCCGGTTTTCCCATTTCCAGCCCGGGGGATTTCAACTCCGTGCACGAGATTTCCAAGCTTGTAAGGAACGCTACGGTCTGTGGCCTGACACGTGCTGTTGAAAAAGATATCGAAGTTGCCGCCCAAGCTTTAAAAAAAGCGGTGAGGCCTAGAATCCATACGGGAATCGGCACCTCGGAATCACATATTAAATTCAAGTTCAACTCCAACAAGGACGCCATTATAGAAAGAGCGGTCGCCGCGGTCAAATATGCAAAGACCTTTGTAGAGGACGTGGAATTTTATGCCGAGGATGCAGGAAGAACGGATAACGAATTTTTGGCAAGGGTCTGTGAGGCCGTAATAAAGGCCGGTGCTACCGTTTTAAATATTCCGGACACTACAGGCTATTGCCTGCCCGAGGAATATGGGGCCAAAATGAAATACCTAAGGGAAAACGTCAACGGGATCCACAAGGCCATCCTATCCTGCCATTGCCATAACGATCTGGGATTGGCCACGGCAAATTCCATCGCCGGCGTTATCAACGGGGCAAGACAGATAGAATGCACCATCAATGGAATCGGGGAGCGGGCCGGGAACACCGCTTTGGAAGAGGTGGTAATGATCTTAAGACAACATCCCACCCTTAATTTGGATACGAATATCAACAGTAAGTTACTATACGATACCAGTCAGATGGTAGCCCAAAAAATGGGAGTCTTTGTACAACCCAACAAGGCCATAGTGGGCGCCAATGCCTTTGCCCATAGTTCCGGCATCCACCAGGACGGGGTCATTAAAAACAGGGAGACCTATGAAATTATGGATCCCGCGGACGTAGGGGTCAACGAATCCTCCATAGTACTCACCGCAAGGAGCGGCAGGGCGGCCCTGGCATATAGGGCAAAGAACATAGGTTATGAACTTACCAAAATACAACTTGATGCAGTATATCAGGAATTCCTTAATTTTGCGGATAAACAAAAGGAGGTCTTGGACGGGGACATACATGAAATCGTTATTACAAGTGGTATAAAAATAGAAAGCATAGCCTAATATGGATCTTAAAATCGCCCTCTTGCGCGGAGATGGGATCGGTCCCGAAATATTGGCCCAATCCAAAAAATGCCTACATGCCGTGGAGGAGACCTTCAACCACCACTTCAACTTTACCGAAGGGGTTATAGGGGGCGTTGCCATGGAACAGTACGGAAAGCCCTTGCCCGAAGTAACGACCAAGCTTTGCAGGGATTCCGATGCTATCCTATTCGGAACTATCGGTACCTTAAAATACGACTCCAACCCAAGTGCCAAGGTACGTCCCGAACAGGGATTGCTGCAATTGAGAAGGGAATTGGAACTTTTTACCAATATTAGGCCCGTAAAGGTCTTTCCTACCTTGGTAAGCAAATCCCCCTTAAAAAAGCATGTGATCTTCGGAACGGATTTTGTCATTTATCGCGAACTGACAGGGGGCATCTATTTTGGGGAAAAAAAACTCAACAAGGAAGGAACAATAGCCTCCGATCTATGTGAATACTCGGAAAAAGAAATCGATAGGATCGCACATCTTGCCTTTAAGGCCGCCAAGAACAGAAGAAAAAGATTGACCTTGGTAGACAAGGCCAACGTTCTGGAAACCTCTCGATTGTGGCGGAAAGTAGTTTCCAAAATAGCTGAAAGCTATCCGGAAGTACAATTGGATTTCCTTTTCGTGGACAATGCCGCCCTTCAGATGATGCTGAACCCCAAGCAGTTCGATGTTATTTTAACGGACAATATGTTCGGGGACATTCTCTCGGACCAGGGCAGTGCCATCTGCGGTTCCAAAGGTTTATTACCATCCGCTTCCATAGGGGACCACCACGCCATGTTCGAACCTTTTCACGGGTCATATCCCCAAGCAGAAGGCAAGAATATTGCCAATCCGGTAGCCTCCATCCTCTCCACTGCCATGATGTTGAGCCATTTTGGATTGCACGAGGAATCAAGGGCCGTTGTTATCGC
>DATGQM010000209.1:0-9815 GCA_035304205.1 Arenibacter sp.
TTTTTGAGCCGATAGAGGGACTCGAACCCACGACCTGCTGATTACAAATCAGCTGCTCTAGCCAACTGAGCTACATCGGCAATTACTTCTTTTTACTTCAAAAAAAAGTCCGCTATTTCTAACGGACTGCAAATGTAGATATTTATTTTTTTAATCAAAACATTTTTGAGAATATTTTTATGCATTTAACCTTATTTTCTCTTTTCGCTTCACTAATTTCCTTTCCAAGGAACTACAGGCGCTATCGACCGCCTCTTCAAAAGATTTGCACTGCTTCTTTACCACAAATTTATCCTTGGGTACCAAAACATTGATCTCCACTATTTTATTTTCCTTGATACTGGTATTCTCGACTTTTAGGTACACATCCGAACTAATAACCTTATCATAAAACAGTTCCATTTTATTTAATCTTGTCCGGATAAAATCGATCAGCTTTCCATCAGCCGTAAAATTTACAGATTGCGCATTTACTTTCATAGGTAGATATTTAGTGTTTTTTATTCCGATAGCTATCGGGAGTCATATTTAATTCACATATATTCATCTTGGTATGCGACCAATTTTCGGTCATGCTCATTTCATAAGAATAACGTTTTTATAAAGTTCAACAATACAATAAGCACTTCAACACTATTTCTTGCTCCTGGGGTGGAACGAGAAATGGACTTTCTTTAATTCCGCAATGCTATTATGGGTATATACCTGGGTAGATGCCAGGCTGGAATGCCCCAATAATTCCTTTACGGCATTTAGATCTGCGCCCTCGTTCAACAAATGCGTCGCAAAAGTATGCCTTATTATATGCGGACTCTTTTTTGCCTTGGAGGACACCTCACTAAAATACTTCTTTATAACTCTATAAACAAGGGTTTCGTACAATTTATTGCCCCTATGGGAAAGAAAAACGTAGGAAACGTCCCGGATGTCATTTAGCTTGGCACGCTCCCCATCATATTCCATAAACGACCGCTTGACCCCCTCCAATAAGGGTATGATCCGCTCCTTGTTCCTTTTCCCCAATACTTTTATGGCATTCCCCCCATAATCCACGTCCTTTACCCTAAGATTGATAAGTTCCGCTCGCCTAATGCCGGTTGCATACAGCAACTCAATGATCAATTTATCGCGCTTCCCCTCAAAAGTATCCTCGAAACTTGCCTGCAAAAAAACATTTTCCATTTCCGTTTTGGAAAACGGGATTTCCACTTTCTTGGCCACTTTCAACGTCCTGTGCTTGGCCAGCGGATTTACGGACAGTTTATGGATACCCAACAAGAACTTATAATAAGCCTTCAAGGAAGATATTTTCCTATTGACCGATCTATTGGATATCCCGGATTCCACCAGAACAACTATCCAATTCCGGATAATGCCATAGGATGCCTCATCGATATCGTTCAATTCCAATTGTAGTTCACAGAAATCCTTAAATTCCAGGACGTCCTTTTCATACGCACGGACCGTATGGGGAGAGTAGTTCCTCTCCAATAAAAAATAAGATGTAAAGGCTGATATGGACATATCCCAAAGTTACGAAAGTAATACGGAAGCCCTTCTTTTTTGGAAACAAAAAAAACGCCCTACCAAAAGGCGGGGCGTTTAATTTTTATTCGGTACGGATAAGGATCTAGATTTCCTCCTGATCCCTTAGACCTTGAATATATTGGGCCTTCTGATTCTGGGCTCTCTTCAGTACAGATGGCTTGGTAAACTGCTGACGCTTTCTCAATTGTCGCATTGTACCTGTTTTGTCGAACTTTCGCTTAAAGCGCTTTAAAGCTCTATCTATGTTTTCTCCTTCTTTTATCGGTATAATTAACATGGGCAATAACCTCCTCTCTTTTGTGATTAAGGCTGCAAATATATAGCTTAAAAACGAATTACAAATTATTATTTAAAAAAAAATAGGGCATGCCCTATTTTTTGGGTTCCAAAGTACATTCGGCCAGGAATTCTTATTCCAGTTTATCCGTGGTCGCTTACCATTTGTAGCCCTATTACGGATACAATAAGGGTGAAAAGAAAGAATATACGCCAAAATGTTGCCGGTTCCTTAAATAATAATATTCCGGCAATAACGGTACCTATGGCCCCGATCGCCCCCCAAACGGCGTAGGCCGTACCCACCGGAATGGGCCTCTCCCCGCCCATGGCCTTAAAAAGAAGGTACATGCTTATGCTTACGCAAATGGCAAAGACCACCAACCACAGCCACATTTCCTTCCCGGAGGTCTGTTGGGATTTTCCCAAACTTATAGCGAAACCCGTTTCAAAAATTCCGCCCAAGATCAATAATATCCAATTAATGCTCATAACCCATACCCTTGGTCTATTTTAAAATACTCCTTGCTATTACGATCTTTTGAATCTCGGTAGTCCCCTCCCCTATGGTACACAGCTTGGAGTCCCTATAAAATTTCTCTACCGGATAATCCTTGGTATACCCATATCCGCCGTGGATCTGCACGGCCTCATTGGCCGCCCTTACACAGACTTCGGAGGCATACATTTTTGCCATTGCCCCCAGTTTAGTGACATTCCTTCCCTCGTTCTTTAAAAAAGCAGCTTTGTGGAGCAACAGCTCGGCGGCTTCTATTTCCGTAGCCATATCGGCCAACTTAAAGGAAATTCCCTGAAATTCGCTGATCGCCTTTCCAAACTGTACCCTTTCTTGGGAGTACTTGAGCGCAGCTTCGTAGGATCCCTTGGCAATACCTAGCGATAGTGCCCCGATGGAGATCCTGCCCCCATCCAAAATTTTCATGGATTGCACAAAGCCCCCGCCGACTTCCCCCAATCTATGGGTATCGGGAATTTTGCAATTGTCAAAGATCAACTCGGCCGTTTCACTGGCACGCATCCCTAATTTGTTCTCTTTTTTCCCACTGCTAAACCCGGGAGTCCCCTTCTCCACCACAAAGGCCGTCATACCACGACTATCGCCTTTCTCCCCGGTCCTTGCGATAACCACCGCAATGTCCCCGCTTTTGCCATGGGTAATAAAGTTCTTTGCCCCGTTTAGGATCCAGGAATTCCCCTCCTTCATCGCAGTGGTATTCATTCCTCCCGCATCCGAACCGGTATTGTGTTCCGTTAGGCCCCAGGCCCCTATCCATTCCGCAGAAGCCAATTTGGGAATCCAACGTTTCCTTTGTTCTTCGTTTCCAAAGCTCAGGATATGATTGGTACACAAAGAATTATGTGCCGCCACGGAAAGTCCGATCGAGGGATCCACCTTGGATATCTCCTCTATGACCGATATATATTCATTGTACCCTAAACCCGATCCCCCTAGCTCTACGGGTACCAGGACACCCATAAAACCCATTTCCCCAGCTTTTTTTAACAGGTCCACGGGAAAAAATTGGGCCTCGTCCCATTCCATTATAAAAGGCCTTATATATTGCTCCGCAAACGCTTTGGCCGAAGCCGCTACCATTTTTTGGGTTTCCGAATAATCAAAATTCATTGTTCCAGGGGTATCGATCACCATTCTTATCACAATTTTTTATAATTGCAAATATAACTGAATTATATCTATTTTTTCGGAAGGAAAATCCTCAATGTCCGTTAATTCATCAAATGAATATAGCGCCCCGTTCGCCTCCCTATAGGCCACTATCCTATGGGCCACCCCATAATCTATATAGACCAATTCCGCAATTTCCGCCGCAGAGGCCTCGTTTATATTGATTTTTATAATCCCCGGGGGTTCCTTGACCCGGAATCGTTCCAAGACCCGATCGACTACTTCTTGCTCCAATCCGTAAACATGGTTCAATTGCTCCGCGACCAAAAAACCCCCTAAACGATCCCTGAACTTTATTATTCGTTTGGACAATATGCCCCCGACCCCGTACACCGCCTTTAAATCCGCTTCCGTTGCCGAATTAAGATCTTGGTAAACCACTGTCTTAACACCGTTCCCTAGTTCCCGGGATATGGTTTGTAACCGGGGCCAATTTGCATAATCCTGCGTTTCATTTCCATTTTGTCGCTTGGCACCCTGCTCCCGTACCCAATCGGGAAATTTAAAATAGGGAGACAACGTATGCAGCAATGAATCCGAAACCTGGGTAACTTCCTGAAATTCCTCTACGGAGTTTACAAATTTATTGTCCGATCTATATAGGTGCAAACGATCTATTTCCTTGGGCGACATCCCCAGACTATAACCCTTATAATCTGTAATATAATTGGGGTTGAACGGGTAAATCTTGGTGGAATCCGATTCTTTATATTCCTCTTTAAGAAGATCTATCCTTGCCTGAAGTTCGGTATCCACCTCTAAAGCGGGATTTTTGGGCGATCCGGGATAGATCCGGACGACGTAGGACAATAATTGAAGGGATACTACAATTAGGAGCAAAAAGAAAATCCCATTTCGTTCCTGTTTATTGAACCTGAAATGGGATTTTATGGATCTTTTGCTCAAAACCTAATCATTTTGTCTTTCCAATTCGTCATCGTTCCCCGAATAGGTGTCGGGCTCCGGCTTGGGAGGTATCGTCAATACCTTATATAAATAATAGGCCGCAAAGAATACGAAAAACCCCTGCGCCAATATCATTATAGTCAATGCCGATGAGTTCATAAAGTTACCCTCCCTTCTTTTTTTCGTTTATTATATGCTAAATATACCAAAAAGGTAATAAATAAAAACAGACATACCAAAATCGCCCTCCCTATATTCTTGTAAAAAACATGGTTTACAAAATCGCCCTCGGCAATGGCATCCCCGGGGCGTATACGATCGCCGACCGCAACGATCGGATTCTGACCTTCCTTAAAGGTATATTCCCTATAATCGGTAAATTTTTCGGAAAGGGCCATATTATCGTCCTTGTCGAATTTTTTCCTGGTGTTTTCAAAAGAGAACCGGATGCTACGGTCACCTACCTCGTCTACCGTCCCTATAGCGGTGCCCCCTGTATCAAACTTTTCCGCATAGAACACCTCGGCGAAGGAAGACCTGTTAAAGGTGTCCCGGTGCATTATTTTGTCGATTATGCTCGGTAAACTGGCAAAAAACACCCACCCCAGCAATAAGGGGGTTACGTATTTAATAATATATTTATAAATTATGGGAACCTTAATATCCGCCCCCGCATTAATTTCCCTCCAGCCTTTTTTCATTCCGAAAATCCAAGAGAACAGTATTACCTCAAAAAATGCGAAAAAGACCAGGCTTACGGTACCGGCCCAGTAATCATAATCATCGAACACTCCTTGTTGGAAAAAGAATACGGTCGGTAACCCCAATAACAGGGCGAGTCCTCCAAAGGACCAGGCCCCCTTGGTACTGCTCCATCCAAATTCGTCCTTCATAAAGCCGAGCCAGGGGGTTCCCATGGCCAGGGAACTGGTTATCCCCGAAAAAAACAATAATCCAAACCACATTACCCCTGCCACAGCGGCCAGGATAGGACCCCATTGTTGAAACAGGTAGGGCATGGTCTGAAATGCCATCCCAAAGCCCGCATTGTTCATCACCCAATCCAGCCCCAAATAACCGGCGGCGATAGGGATAACAATGGCACTTCCGATAACCACTTCGACAAAACCGTTCATAAATCCGGCCGTAACGGCGTTAAGGGCTATATCATCCTTGCTCTTCACATAGGAAGCATAGCAATGAACGGTACCCAGACCTACCGATAGCGTAAAAAATATCTGTCCCGCCGCAGCCAACCAAACCTTGGGATTTAACAAGGAATCGTACTGGGGCGTCCATAAAAAATTGAGCCCGTCCCAAGCATTGGCGTTCGGGAAAAGTTCGGATGCCCCGCTTGTTCCCAAGGTATAGCCCCGTATGGCCAGGAATATCCCGAATAAAATGAGCAAGGGCATTCCAATTTTGGCTACTTTTTCTACCCCCCTTAATCCTTTGGAAAGGATAAAGGTGTTAAGGGTCAAACAGAGCACAAAAAAAACAATGGCCTCATAGGGGATCCCGGTGGTACTATGGGCAACATCGACATAGGAATTAAAAAAACCGGCAACCTCGCCTTGGGACATATCCGCGAACGTCCCTATAAGTGAATGGTATACATACGCCATGGTCCATGATTCTATATAGGCATAATAGGCAACAATGGCCAAATTGGTGAAAATACCAAAGACCCCGATATATTTAAGGATACGTCCCTTTACCATGGAATCCAGGATATAGGGTGTACTATGGTTCCCGAACTTTCCACCATACCGACCGGAGGACCATTCGATGAACAATAATGGGATTCCCATTAAAAAAAAGCAAACGAGATACGGAATAATAAAGGCCCCGCCCCCATTTTCCACTGCCTGCACCGGAAATCTCAAGAAATTTCCCAGCCCCACGGCATTTCCTGCCATAGCCAAAATGAGCCCCAACCGTGAGCCCCATGATTCCGTAGAATTTGCCATCCGATACCTTTGCTAATTATTTGGTAATATTAAGAAGCGCAAGATCGCAAAAAAATATGTTTACACCTCGGATAATTTAAAATTCCGCACCATAACGACATATCGACCCTGGTCAATGGAGTATTGGCCAAGATCCGGGTCCCCTCGGCTATATTTTATTTCTGTACAATTGGCCCCCCTTAAGTTTGGCCCAATAGCCCTTAAGGTCGGTTTTCACCTCCCCGGACAGAATGTACAGCCCTATGATATTGGGGAATGCCATTGCCAGAATCATCATATCGGAAAAATCCAGTACGGCACCCAAACTGATCGATGCGCCTACCACTACAAATACCAGGAACAACATTTTATACACAACCTCCATTTTTTTACTTTTTCCAAAAAGATAGGTCCATGCCCGCATTCCGTAGTAAGACCATGAGATCATGGTGGAAAATGCGAACAGGAATACCGCTATGGCCAAAACATATGGGAACCATGATATTACGCTACCAAAGGCATCGGAGGTCAATTGCGCGCCACCCAAACCTTCTACTTCGTGCTTTCCAGTAAAAATAAGCACTAAGGCCGTTAAGGTACAAATAACTACCGTATCTATAAAAGGCTCCAGTAAGGATACAAAACCTTCGGATGGCGGGTGGTTTGTTTTAGCCGCACTATGCGCGATAGCGGCCGACCCGATTCCTGCTTCATTGGAGAACGCGGCCCGTTGGAAACCTATTATCAACACTCCGATAACCCCGCCCTTTATAGCCCCGGGACTGAATGCCCCATCTATAATAGCAGCGAATGCCGGTCCTATATTTTCAATATTGATAATAATAACGGTCAGGGCGGCCATTACATATATCGATGCCATAATGGGGACCACTTTTTCGGTTACCTTGGCAATACTACTAATTCCCCCAATAATTACGGCCCCGACCAGGATAGCGGTAATTAAACCAAACCAAAATCCATTTCCCTGTAGGGCGGGAAACTGGCCGGACAGCTGCTCGAAGGATTGATTGGCCTGGAACATATTGCCCCCGCCAAAGGATGCACCGACGGCCAAAACGGCAAAGAGTCCGGCGAGTACTTTGCCCAGACCTTTCATGTTTCTTTTTTCCAGACCGTACCTCAAATAATTCATCGGACCGCCAAAAACCCTGCCATCGGGTAGAATATCCCGATATTTGACCCCCAATGTACATTCCACAAATTTGGAGGACATTCCCAGAAAACCGCATAGGATCATCCAAAAGGTAGCTCCCGCGCCCCCAAGGGAAATGGCGACACCGACCCCTGCAATATTCCCCAATCCCACGGTACCGGACACAGCAGTGGCCAAGGCTTGAAAATGGGTTACTTGGCCCGGGGCGTTCGGATCGTCATATTTGCCCTTTGCCAGATCAATAGCGTGCCTAAAGCCCCTAATATTGACAAAGCCCATCCGGAGCGTAAAAAAGAAGGCTCCTATTACCAACCAGATAACGACAAAGGGAATGGCCTTTTCCTGTTTATCCCCGTTGGGATGTAATAAGGGCGTAGGCTCATCATATTTTATACGGGCCAGAAAATGGGCGCCCTGTTCGATCACGTGTTTTATATTATCGGAATTATAGACTACTCCCCCTTCCTCCGCCAAGTATTTCAATTCTCCGTTAACGGGTGACACTATAGTATCCACTGTCCCATCGGTCCGGGAAAGAACGGCAATTTGATCGCCTTTCCTTACATGCTGTCCTTCCGGCCTCAACCATTTTTTTAGAATAAATTTATCCTCTACATCCGTGGACCAATCGGGTATGCCCACCGGTTTTGAATCGGCATATACTACCGGGTCATAAATGCCAATAGCCGCAAAGGGATCCCAAAAAAGAAAAGACCCCAATACGCTTACGGCAGGGGTCATAATTCCATTGAATATTTCCGTTATGGCCTCCGATGGCACCTTGTACTCCTTGGTGATCGATAATCCTTTGGCATCCGTAATGGTAACGATATAGGGCAGCCCTTCTACCAATCCCATAGCTGCATTGGAGGACAGAGCCGTTTTTTGATCGCTCCATTTATATTGATAGGGAAACGTACCCCCTTCTACCTCTACCCTGATAACCCCATCGTTAATATGGTTGGAGGGATTCAGGATCGTTTCCTTTACGGAAAGGCCCTGGGACATCATACTTAGGGAAAATAGTAAAAAAGCCGAAGCAAGGTACTTCTTCATAATCGGATTGAAGTTTAAGTTTTTGTTGGTTATATATAGAAAATTTTGGCAATATCATAAAAATAATCAACGCCATCAAATATAATTTCGAAAAACATTAGGTTTATCCCGAAAACCATAGACGAGATAAAAGAATAAAAACAACTAATATTCAGAGGTAATTTAATTATGTATTACATTAAAAATCAGTATATTACCTCACTATATAATCAATATTTATCCGTATGGAAGAAGCTGGGATCGAAAATCCCGGTCAAAATTACAGATCGAATACAGAAGTCCTTTTGGTATAGACCAAGTCCTTTATCCGTAACCAAAAGGCCATGAACAGATATAGGGCAAATCCAAAACCAAGGGTTACAAAGGTGAGATAGATAAAGGAAGTACGGACTATCCTGGTCCGGATCCCCATGCGTTCGGCGATGCGCCTACAGACTTCGAATCCCCGTTTCTGAAAATAGTACAGTATTTTGTAAAATATATTCATGTTCTAAAATTAGGCTTTTCCGTTCAATAATCTATGCCCGACCGCGCATTGCAGGCATTTATTTTTCAAACAGTATTCATTATATAATTGCAGTATGGCCTGACTCTCCATAGCCGAGGGAAAATGGACACCTAATTCCTTGTATCTGGAAATAATACTATTATCCTCTGGCTTTATGACCGATATAATATTGGTTATTTCTTCACTAACATCGTTCCCGTTATATTTGGAATATCCTATCTTAATGGGCAACACCGTATTGATCACCAGGAGGTCCATAAACTTCGTAGTCAGTTTCTTTCGACTGCTCCCCGAAACCTGGCCGAAAGTAAAATGGTTGTCCCAATAGGGACTGGCCGACACGTTCAGCACCTTATATATATCCTCCAAGCTTTGGGCCGTTATAATTTTACCGAAGAGATGCCGTTCCCTAAAGTATAGGCTGGCCAATTGGGACAATCTTATGGTGGGGAAATTAGGTGGCCTCAACTTAAAGAATTGTGGCTTTTGATTGGAATTGTCAACGATCTGGAACTTTGTTTTTAAATAATCGAATTCCCTTTTTAAACTATTGTAGTAATCGTCGTCATGGATTTCCTGTGACAGGAGGCCTGCCATCCCAAAAAACACACTTTCCAATTGTAAGGTGCTATTTTGAATTTTGCGGACCAGCTGGAAGTCCAACTGCCTTGCTATTTCAAAAAAGGCTTC
>DATGQM010000210.1:0-4684 GCA_035304205.1 Arenibacter sp.
GTTGAGGTACAGCATACCGATTTCCCCGGAAAAAGCATTACGCTTGCCGTGAACGGCAATACCTATTCCGTTAAGATAGCGGACAAGTATGATCAAATAGTGGATAGGATGGGGATGCTGGCCACCGCATCCCATCAAATAAACGAGGTCCGGGCACCTATGCCGGGACTGATAGTCGATGTACTGGCCGCCGCGGGGCAAGAAGTGGACAAGGGCACGCCGTTGGTCGTTCTGTCCGCCATGAAAATGGAGAATATAATTACCTCGCCAGGGGCCGGCATTATAAAAAGGATTACGGTCGAGATCAACAAAACAGTGGAAAAAGGGGAACTTATCATTGAAATGGAATAATCCCAACTTCTAATAGCATGCAAAAAATACTGGTAGCCAATCGGGGAGAAATAGCCTTGCGCATTATGCGTACCGCCAAAAAAATGGGAATACCCACCGTTGCCGTATTTTCCGATGCCGATCGGGACGCGCCCTATGTCCGTTTTGCCAATGAGGCCGTACCCCTCGGAAATGCGTCCTCTGCCGAATCCTATTTAAATATGGACAAGCTCCTGAAGGCCGCCCAAATGACAAACTCGGACGCCGTGCATCCCGGGTACGGGTTTTTGAGCGAAAATGCCGATTTTGCCCAGCTCCTGACCGACCACCAAATTACCTTTATCGGTCCAAAACCACATGCCATAGCGGTAATGGGCAATAAATTATCGGCCAAGGAGGCCGTAAGACATTACAATATCCCCATGGTGCCCGGTGTAGATACGCCCGTTACGGATATTTCCAACGCCAAAAAAGTAGCCGATGAAATTGGTTACCCCATTTTGATCAAAGCGGCCGCAGGGGGAGGCGGGAAAGGCATGAGGGTCGTACATCGGCCCGAAGACCTAAAGGAACAGATGGATCGTGCCATAAGCGAGGCCCAAACCGCCTTTGGAAACGGGGCCGTATTTTTGGAAAAATATATCCGTTCCCCCAGACACATAGAGATACAGGTACTTGCGGACCATCATGGAAATACCCTTCACCTTTTTGAACGGGAATGCAGTATCCAAAGAAGGCACCAAAAAGTAATCGAAGAGGCGCCCTCCACCGTCCTAAGTCCCGAAATTAGAAAGGCCATGGGCGAGGCCGCCGTAAAAGTCGCACAAGCCTGTGATTATGTCGGAGCGGGAACAGTGGAGTTTTTATTGGACGGGGATAAAAATTTCTATTTCCTGGAAATGAACACCCGTTTACAGGTAGAACATCCGGTCACCGAAATGATTACGGGAATCGATCTGGTGGAACAACAGATCAAGATTGCACGGAACGAAAAATTGGGGATGCTCCAAACGGACCTATCCATAAAGGGCCATGCCATAGAGCTACGGGTATATGCCGAAGATCCCATGGATGGTTTTTTGCCCAGCATAGGCACACTGAACACCTATATACGCCCCGATGGCCCGGGGATACGCCTAGATGACGGCTTCGAGGAAGGAATGACCATCCCCATCCATTACGACCCCATGTTGGCCAAACTGATAGCCTATGGGAAAGACCGGCAAGAGGCTATACAGTGCCTGCTGCACGCCATAACGCAATACAAGATCGAGGGGGTAGCCACTACCCTGCCCTTTGGCAAGTTTGTCCTGGGACATCCGGCCTTTATATCCGGAAATTTCGACACTCATTTTGTGGCCGATTACTTCACCCCCGAAACAGTGCAGCAGCAATTGGGGGAAGAAAGAGAAATTGCTGCCCTAGTGGGACTAAAGCTTTTTCTGGAACAACTGGATCGCTTAAAGGTTCCAGAACGGGAGAACTCGGACTGGCCCCTGAAGAGATAATGTATCAATGTAACAATTTGAAAATTTGCCGATTTGAAAATTTGTTGATTTGGAGATTTGAAGATTTGAAGATTTGGAGATGGGGTTAATGTACTAATGTAGCAATGTAACAATTTTATGATTTGATGATAACTCATAACTCATAACTCGATAACTTCATAACTTGATAACTTGATAACCTTATAACCTTATAACCTTATCAATGAAGGAAAAAATAAAAATAGTCGAGGATAAAATTGCCCTATCCAAGTTGGGAGGTGGAGAAAAACGCATAGAGGCCCAACATGCCAAAGGAAAACTCACGGCCCGTGAACGGATCCATTTTTTATTGGACGAGGGGTCCTTCGAGGAATTGGGAGCACTGGTAACCCATAGGACTACGGATTTTGGAATGGCCCAGGAAATCGTCTACGGGGACGGGGTAGTTACGGGCCATGGCACGATCAATGGTCGGGAAGTCTGCGTATTTGCACAGGATTTTACGGTCTTCGGGGGCTCCCTTTCGGAAACCCATGCGGAAAAGATCTGTAAGATAATGGACCTGGCCCTAAAGATCGGGGTTCCCATCGTGGGCCTCAACGACAGTGGCGGTGCAAGGATACAGGAAGGGGTAAGATCGCTAGGGGGTTATGCCGATATTTTTCATAGAAATGTGATGGCCTCCGGAGTAGTGCCCCAAATATCGGCCATAATGGGACCCTGCGCCGGGGGGGCGGTCTACTCGCCTGCGATGACCGACTTCACCCTAATGGTGGAAAATTCCAGTTATATGTTCGTTACGGGCCCCAATGTGGTCAAGACTGTCACCAATGAAGAGGTCACTTCCGAAGAATTGGGAGGGGCCGTTACCCACGCCACCAAATCGGGGGTTACCCATTTTACGGCAAAAAATGATCTGGAATGTATAGCAAAGATAAAACAACTGATCGGCTACTTTCCGCAAAACTGTGAGGATACTCCCCGGCCGCTCCCCTATTCCCTGACCGACGAATACCGGGACAAGCTAATGGACATTCTCCCCGAAAACACCAATCAGCCCTATGATATGCGCCATATTATCCAGGAGATCATAGATGGGGACACCTTCTTCGAGGTCCATAAGGATTATGCCGAAAATATAGTCGTGGGCTTTGCCCGATTGGCAGGAAAAAGTATCGGGATAGTTGCCAATCAGCCCATGAGCATGGCAGGGGTTTTGGATGTGGACAGTTCCAAGAAAGCGGCCCGGTTTACCCGATGCTGCGATTGCTTTAATATTCCCCTCTTGGTACTGGTCGATGTGCCCGGATTTCTGCCCGGTACGGACCAGGAATGGAACGGTATTATTACCAATGGTGCCAAATTGCTGTATGCCCTCAGTGAGGCCACTGTCCCCAAGATTACCGTCATTATTAGAAAAGCCTATGGCGGGGCCTATGACGTTATGAACTCCAAACACATTGGGGCCGACCTAAATTTTGCATGGCCAAGTGCCGAAATTGCCGTCATGGGGGCCAAAGGGGCCAGCGAAATTATATTTAAAAAAGAAATCCGATCCGCCCCCGATCCGGAAACCAAGCTAAGGGAAAAAGAACAGGAATATGCCAAGATGTTCGCCAATCCCTATAGTGCAGCGGAAAGGGGATTTATAGATGAAGTGATCCATCCACGGGAAACCCGCAGGAAATTGATAAAAGGCTTTTCCATACTCGAAAAAAAGGTGGTGGCCCTTCCCAAGAAAAAGCACGGGAATATTCCTTTATAAAGGTTGGGTCTACGCCGAAAACCCAGCTAAAAAGTTAAGGCCCTACCGCCAGCCCGGCATTCATTCTGGCGGGGTACGGGCGGAAGTTAAAAAGTCAAGGATTTTTATATGAAAAATATAGACGAACTTATAAAGTTACTTACCCTGGAACGGGTAGATGGCCATACTTTTATAGGACAAAATTATCAGGCCCCATGGGGCAGGGTCTTCGGGGGACAGGTATTGGGGCAATCCCTACACGCCGCTTACCAGACCGTTCCCGATACGCAAACGGCCCATTCCATGCATGGCTATTTTATTTTAGGGGGCGATATTGGGGTACCCATTACCTATGAGGTGGACAGCATCAGGGACGGACGCAGTTTTACGACAAGAAGGGTGGTGGCCAGACAGAACGGGAAGGCCATTTTTAATATGTCGGCTTCCTTTCAGGTGCGGGAAGAGGGTGTGGAACACCAGATCGCCATACCCAATCTGATCACCCCAAAAAAATTGATGAATAGCCTGGAACAGATCGAAGAACTGGAAAACATAGATCCCTATTCCTATAAATTCATAAAACTTACGCACCCGGAAATATTCGAATTCAAGCCTGTGGAACGGTTGACTTCCCTGCTTACCAAGAATGGACCGCCATTTAACCATGTCTGGATGCGGACCGCGGAAAAGGTAAAAGCTGATATTCCCCTTCAGCAACAATTATTGGCCTATGTGTCCGACTATAACATTCTCACCACCGCTTCGCTTCCCCATAGGGAGCAACTGCGATCGGAAAAGGTCTTTTACGCCAGTATCGATCATGCGATCTGGTTCCATCGAAATTTTAAAATAGACGAGTGGCTCCTATACACTATGGATAGCCCCAGTGCCTCGAATGCCCGGGGATTTAGCCGGGGCAGTATTTTTGATCGGGAGGGAACCCTGATCGCTTCGGTAGCGCAAGAGGGATTGATGCGGAAGGTATAAGGCAGGGTTGAGTATTGGGTACAGAGTATTAAGTATTAAGTATTAAGTGGGCAGTAAGCAAGGTTCAAAGTTCCTCCATGAAAACACCCTTTTAACCGACCAAAAAAAATCTTATTTCCTTTCAACTCCTTTTCAT
>DATGQM010000211.1:0-3782 GCA_035304205.1 Arenibacter sp.
TTCCCGGTACGGACAGCTCCCAAAAGGACTACAATTCCCGTTAGGATACTGAAGAACGCCATAAAGTTGATGATCCATGAAATCTTATTTAAAAGTCCCTCTATTACCGTCAATATTTGTCTTAGGTCCAAAATAGAGATATTGGGAAATTTACGGACCAGATCCTGTTGCAATCCGGCAGAAACGGCCTCATTTGGCGCATGGGTGGTCATCACCCGGAACTGGGGCGCGTTTTCCAAGACCCCTGTTGGGAAGACCAAGGTGAAATTGGGCTGCATCCGGCTCCAGTCGACCTCCCTTATATTGCTGACAAAAGTAGTCATCAGTACGCCCTGGACATTGAAAATTAAGGTATCCCCAACCGTAACCATCGCATCTCTGGCAAAATTATCACTAACGGAAATGGGTATTTCATTACCTTCCCCCATCTCCTTGATCCATTCTCCGGACTGTAAGGTTTCGGACCTGGTAAGGGAATCCCGATAGGTTACCCTGAACTCGTGATTTAATATCCATCGATTTACTTTGGAGGTAGTATCCGTTCTGATCTCGTTTACATCCCTTCCCTTAACGTTCTGTACCCTCATGGTTACGATCGGGATATCGTCCAGGACAGCAAGATCGCTCTCCCCTATTGTGAAGGAAACATCCTCCCGTTGATCGTCCTGAACATCCAAAAGGATCATATTGGGACTATCCGATTCTGTATCGATTCCTGCCTGGGCCAAGAGAAGGTCTTTGGTAAAATATAGGGTACTGATCAAAAAAGTACCCACCCCGATAGCCAATATCAGGATCAAGGTCTGGTTCTGCGGCCTAAAAAGATTTAATAGGCTCTGTCTGGCCGGAAAGCCCCATGAAACGGGGAAATAGGTCTTTATGGTCCGCATCAAAAGATGGGCCATACCCACCAATATTGCAAAAACGACCAAAATCCCGCCCACAAAACCAAGGGCATAACGCCAATCCTTTAGCAACCAATAGGAAAATAGGAATATAAAGAAAAAGATGGACCCAAAAACAAGGATCGCGACCGGTCGGGTGGCATTGGCGCTCCCCTCCCCGACCCGCAAAGCCTGTAAGGGGGATACATAAAGCGTGGCCATCAACGGGTAAAGCGCAAACAGTACGGACATACATATCCCAAGGGAAAGTCCCATAAAAATGGCTTGTGGTGCCAAGGAAATGTCCATCGCTACCGGTAACAGGTCTTGTAGGATAACCGGAAATCCCTGTTGGAGCACTAGTCCGCCCGCAGTCCCTATTAACCCGCCCAAGAATCCGATGGCCGCAATCTGGGTCAGATAAATAAGAAAGGTCTGTCTTTTGGTAGCCCCCAGGCATTTTAAAACTGCCACATTGGGCAATTTCCCTTTTATATAGACATGGACCGCACTCGCTATTCCCACACACCCTAGCAGAAGGGCAATAAATGCGACCAGGTTTAGGAACTTCCCGAAATTATCATAGCGCCGGCCTAAATTCCGGCTAGTGGATAGATGGGTATCCAAATCTGCCTCCTGGGCGTCCAGCATGGGATCCAATACCTTGTCCAATTCCTCCAGATCCGTATCCGGGGAGGCCACAAAATAGTATTCATAATCCAGTCGGCTCCCTTTTTGGATCAATCCTGTAGCTGAAATATAGCGATAAGGAATAACTACGGGCGGGGCGATGGAGCTAAAGACCGATGAACTCCCCGGAACAGATTTTAAGGCCCCGGCAATGGGCAAGGTCACTTCCCCTACCTTTATACTATCCCCTGGGACGATTCCCAATTGGAGCATTACGGTGGCATCTACCAGGGCAGCGCCACGGGTCTGATATTCCGTTGCCGCATTTTTGGGTTCGGTATCCAATTCCCCGTAAAAGGGGAACCCGCCCTCTATCCCTCGGATCTGTACCAATTTTGAGCTCCCGTTCCTTAAAAAGGAGGCCATGGACGGGAAATTTATTTCCTTGGCACTGGCCCCGCCCAACGAATCCATAATTGCCAACACCCGCTCATTGGGAGGTTGTTTTAAATCGATAATAAAATCGGCGCCCATTAAAGATCTGGACTGTATGGAAATATTTTTTTTGAGGTTATCCCCAAAAGATTGAATAGAGACCACGGCAGCTATACCCAATACGATAGAGGCCATGAAAAGTGTCAATTTTCTGGCACTTGCCTTTCCATCGCGCCAGGCCATTCTTAGGACCCACAGGAAACCGGCCTTGGAGGAATTAGTGGATCTGATACTCACTGTCCCGACGTATTTTGATCGGTTAAGATCTTTCCGCTTTTCAACCGCATCAACTGTTGCGTTTTTTCTGCCAGTTCCATATCATGGGTCACGATGACCAGGGTAGTCCCGGCATCCTTGTTCAGGTCAAAAAGCAATTTGATCACCTTTTCCCCCGTCACTGCGTCCAAATTTCCCGTCGGCTCGTCCGCGAACAGAATGGAGGGTTGGTTGGAGAATGCCCGGGCCACTGCCACCCGCTGTTGTTCCCCTCCCGAAAGTTGTGATGGATAGTGATGAAATCGATTTGCCAATCCCACTTTTTCCAATAGTTCCATTCCCTTCTTCGCTACATTTTTTACACCTTGCAGTTCTAGGGGAACTACCACGTTCTCCAGGGCGGTCAAGGTAGGGATCAATTGAAAATCCTGAAAAACAAAACCTACCTCCCTACTGCGCAACAATGCCCTTTCATCCTCGGTCATTCTCCCCAGATCTTCCCCGCATAACTCGATACTACCATGATCTGCCCGATCCAATCCGGCACAAAGTCCGAGCAAGGTCGTTTTCCCGCTCCCGGAAGGACCTACGATGGCAAAACTGGCGCCCTCCTCCAGATCGAAAGAGATGTCCTGTAATATGGGAAGTTTTTTAGAACCGCTGGAGTACGACTTCTCCAAGTTGCGAACATTTAATATCTTTGCCATTGTTTTCCTAAGCTGCCTTTTACAAGAGGGCAAAATAAGGAAATGATTTTGAATTTAATCCCTTATCCCATGCGAACCCTGTTAAGATTTTGTTATTTGTTTATACTGACCCTATCCATTTCCTGTGGGGAAACCTCACAAAAAAAGGAAACGGAAAAGGCCGAAAAGCCCCATTCGGCCCCTGTAGGGAAAGTAGATCATGCGGACACGAAGGTTATTTTGTTTTTTGGAAACAGTTTGACCGCCGGAATGGGAATAGATCCCAACGAAGCCTTTCCTACCCTGATCCAGGAGAAATTGGATTCCCTGGACCTCAATTATAAGACCATAAATGCGGGCCTGAGCGGGGAAACCACGGCTAGTGGAAAGAATCGGGTGGAATGGGTATTGAACCAGAAGGTCTCCATTTTTGTGTTGGAACTAGGGGCCAACGACGGCCTCAGGGGGATACCTTTGGAGGAGACCCGAAAAAACCTACAGGATATTATAGATATCGTATGGGCCAAAGATCCAAATACCCTGATCGTTCTGGCGGGAATGCAGATCCCGCCCAATATGGGCCCCGACTATACGAAAGGGTTTTCAAATATATTCCCTGAGTTGGCCGAGAAAAACAAATTGTCGCTTATACCCTTTTTATTGGAAGATGTTGCCGGGATCCCCGACCTTAACCAAGCGGACGGCATACACCCCACCGAGGAAGGGCATCGGATAATTGCCGAGACCATATGGCCGATTATCGATAATGCAATAAGGCAATAATAATGTTTAAACATCAAGGCAAGAAGAGAACTGCCAAGCACAATTTAAAAATAGCCACCTTATTATCCTTTGTTGCGGGAATAGTAAA
>DATGQM010000212.1:0-2698 GCA_035304205.1 Arenibacter sp.
ACGGGCCGGGTATATCTTTTTCAGCCCAATGCCGAGGTAGAATTGATAAAATCATAGAAATATATGATGAACAAAAATTATTATGCCGTTTTAATGGCCGGCGGGGTAGGATCTCGCTTTTGGCCGATCAGTACATCTGCCGACCCCAAACAGTTCCACGATATGCTGGGTACGGGAGATACCCTGATACAGAAGACCTTTAAACGATTGAATAAATTTATCCCTACCGAAAATATCCTGATCCTTACCAATGAAAGATATAATGATCTGGTCCTGGAGCAATTGCCAATGGTAGACCAGGAACAGGTAGTCTTGGAACCGGCCATGCGCAATACGGCCCCCTGTATTTTATATGCCGCCTTAAAAATACAGAAGAAAAATCCGGATGCGGTAATGATCGTTGCACCGAGCGATCATTGGATCGAGGATGAGACCGCTTTTGCCAAGGATGTGATTACCTGCTTCGATAGATGTGAAAAAGAGGAAGTGTTATGTACCTTGGGAATCCAGCCCAGTTTTCCCAATACCGGATTTGGGTATATAGAATATGGGAAAAAAGATACATCCACTTTAAAAATTGTAAAGCAGTTTAGGGAGAAACCGGATTATGCGACCGCAAGGGAATTTTTGGAACAGGGAAATTTTTTGTGGAACGCCGGTATTTTTTTGTGGAGCGTGGCCACTATTGTCAATGCCTTTGAAAAATATAATCCGGACTTATATGATCTCTTCCAAAAAGGGATGACGATATATAATACAGGGGACGAACGTGCCTTTATAAATGAAAACTATCCGGATGCCGAGAATATTTCCATTGATTACGCCATTCTGGAACCGTCGGGCCATACGCTCGTCCTGCCCGCTACATTCGACTGGAACGATCTGGGAACCTGGGGATCCCTGTACGACAAGCTGGAAAAGGATGCCCATAATAATGCCGTGGTAAATGCCAAGGTCCTATCCGAAAACTCCAACGGTAATATGATCCGTTCACCCAAGGGGAAAATAGTCGTGGTGGATGGGTTAAGGGATTATATTATCGTGGATAAGGAAGATGTACTGCTGATCTATCCAAAATCCAAGGAGCAGGACATTAAGAAAGTACTGGCCCAAGTTAAGGAGCGGTTCGGGGACGAGTTTGCATAATTATGGAAGAGAATATTAATAAAAATGATGATCAGGGGATTTCTAATGGAAACCCCGAGAATATCAAGAAAGATTTTAGAAACTTTTTAGATGGGGTAGGCATATTTTTGAAAGATCTATTGGATATTAGGGGTGAGACGGATCAAGAAGCTACCAAAGAATCCATTGTTGCAGATATAGCCTTTAAGGGTCATACTTCATGGATTTTGATATGTTCCATCTTTATAGCCTCCGTAGGCCTTAATGCCAATTCTACGGCAGTTGTGATAGGTGCTATGTTGATCTCTCCGTTAATGGGTCCAATTTTAGGCATGGGACTTTCCCTGGCCATTAATGATATTGATAACTTAAGGCGGTCCCTAAAGAATTTTGTGGTCATGGTGGTGCTCAGTGTATTCACCGCTTTCCTGTTTTTTTATTTTTTCCCATTACGCGATGAATCGTCAGAACTTCTGGCCCGGACGGCACCGGATATAAGGGACGTCCTGATTGCTTTTTTTGGCGGTTTGGCATTAGTGATAGCAAGGGCTAAAAAAGGTACTATAGCCAGTGTTGTCTTTGGGGTGGCAATTGCTACTGCTTTAATGCCGCCATTATGTACCGTCGGTTTTGGATTGGCCATTGGTAATTTTGGATACGCTACCGGAGCAATGTACTTATTTATCATAAACACTATTTTTATTGGGTTGGCTACTTTCCTGGTGATAAAATTATTACGTTTCCCGATGGTGAGATATGCCAATTCACACCGTAGAAGGTTTATTGCGAGAATGGCTTCCATAGTAGCGGTTTTGGTAATGATTCCAGCTGGATTTACTTTTTATGATGTCTTTCAGGAGTCGCTTTTTAGAAAGGAGGCCAAACAATTTATAGCCAATGATATTATACCCTATAAATTGCAAGGGGAAGGTAGGTATTTGGAGAATTTAACCGAAATAGAGTACAATCATGGAAAGGACAGTTTTATAGAATTGGTATTTATGGGAAGTGAACCTATTCCAGATAATGTGATCGCCACCTGGAATTCGCAAAAGAATTCGTTTGTTCAGCTTAGGGATGTAGAATTAAAGATCGTACAGGGTTCCAAGAATTTAGAATTAGATCAAATGAAGTATGTTGATGAATTGTACGAAACCAAGAAAGCCGAACTTTTAAGCAAGGAACAGCAAATACAGGTCTTAAAGGACGAGGTGGGGAAAATGGGGAAAATTGTTGCCCAACAGATTCCTTTTCAAGAGATTAGTGCCGAAGCCAAGATCAATTATGAGAATTTGAGTCGTTTAGGCTTCTCCTATACCTTAATGACCGATTTTAATAAGATAGATACCATTCCAATTTTTAACGTTCAATGGAAAAAAGGATTGTCCGGCCAACAAAAAATAAAAGAAACCCAAAGATTAATGGATTGGTTGCGTTTAAGACTAGGGAATACAAAGATCCAAGTCAGGGAGCATGAAATTTAATTTCTTTCCTCAATATACATTTGGCGTACCTTTTTAAACAGTTCCGAGGAATACACAAAATCGGTTACGGCCTCGTTATCCGTTTTAAA
>DATGQM010000213.1:0-6823 GCA_035304205.1 Arenibacter sp.
TTTGCCGGTAGGGAAATTACTGTAAACGGGCAGACCAGTATTAATATTGTTTTGGAAGAAAGCGCAGCAGGACTGGATGAGGTGATATTAGTGGGATATGGTACCCAGAGCAGGGCGAAGGTTACGGGAGCGATCAGTACCGTTCCTACGGACCAACTTACCCAACGACCAGTAACCAGTACGGCAAATGCATTGCAGGGAGAAGTACCGGGCCTGACCGTGCGTAATCAGGGAGGGGCTCCGGGAGTCGAAAATACATCAATTCGAATTCGAGGGGTAGGTACCCTTAACAATTCCAATCCCCTTGTTCTGGTAGATGGTATTGAGCAATCCCTTAGTACTGTAGAACCTCAGAACATAGAATCGATCTCTGTTCTGAAAGATGCCGCTTCTGCTTCTATTTACGGATCTAGGGCCGCAAACGGAGTAATTCTTGTGACTACAAAACGCGGAGCTTCAACTGGCGTAAATATTACTTATAATACTTTGTTCGGTATTCAGAATCCTAGTCTTTTTCCGGAAAAA
This sequence comes from Arenibacter sp., assembly GCA_035304205.1. Lineage (GTDB taxonomy): Bacteria > Bacteroidota > Bacteroidia > Flavobacteriales > Flavobacteriaceae > Arenibacter. The sequence goes on from DATGQM010000213.1 coordinate 526, forward strand.
GCGAGCGATGAGGCATGGATGAGGCTGGAAAATGATGCACAGATAAATGCCGGTAGCGACCCTACTTTTTCCGAGGAGTATATTGCGAATGTGGTTGCCGGAACCAATCCCTTACAATTTCCATTTGCCGATTGGGAAGGGGGAATATTCAGAAATGGTGCCCTAATGAACCAACAAGCCTTTTCGATATCGGCCGGAGGTGATATTGGAAAAATATTTGCGTCCCTGAATTATAGCGATACAGATGGTGTCATTAAGAATTTTAACAATAAAAGAACTTCTGTGCTTGTCAATGCGGACTTGTATGCAAATGACAAATTGACCTTTAAAGTAGGGCTCACGTATAGAAATGGAAATTTTACCGGCCCGGGACATGCCATAAATGCTGATGGGATTGCGGGGCAACAGATCGTTCAGGCACTTCTTCATATGAACAGAAATACCGTGATGGAATATCCCGATGGCACCTACGATCTGATTTCAGGTCAATGGAATGCCGCTGCAATGGTAAGCGAAGGGGAAACGGTAAGGACTTCGAACGATATCGTTGCACAAGGGGGTTTTGATTATTCATTCAATGATGCACTCCATCTTAGAGGGGATGTTACCTACAAATCGGATTATCAGGGTACCTCTACATTTATGAATAGTTTGGCCGGCATGAGGAATTATCTTACCGGTGAGCCCATTACCGTATCGGGATGGTTTGCAACAAATTCATTGACAGAGGCAACTATTACGGAAAGGGAACTTAGTCAAAGATTATATTTGGACTATGCCCAAATTTTTGGTTCCCATGACCTTGAAGCACTTTTGGGATACGAGGAAATACATAATCGTTTTAAAAATGTTACGGCGAAAAGGGAAGGTTTTTTCAATAACGACTTGAGGGACCTGAATGCAGGGGGGGTAGATAATCAAAGCATAAGCGGGTATAGGCAGGAATGGCGCCTACGATCCTTTTTTGGTAGGTTGAATTATTCGTTCGATGAGAGATATTTAATTCAGGCCAATTTAAGGGTCGATGGTTCATCTAGATTTGGGGATGGTAATAGATTTGGATTTTTCCCGTCGGTTTCGGCCGGTTGGAACTTGACCAATGAATCTTTTATGGAGAATTTGTCCGATGGGGCAGTCCTGAGCAATCTTAAATTTAGGGGGTCTTGGGGCCAATTGGGAAATCAGAATATCGGGCTCGATAGGTTTAGAAATATATATAATCTAAATCAGCGCTATCAATTTGGTGGAAACGTGGTTTCCGGGTCTGCTATAACCCAGGCCGGAAATCCCGATATCAGTTGGGAAACCGCCACAATTACGAATATTGGGCTAGATGCTTCCTTTATGAACGATAGATTGACATTTGTGGCCGAGTATTTCTGGAAAATGACGGATGATATTCTATTGCAATTGCCTATTTCCAGCACGATCGGGGTAACGGCCCCTGTCCAAAATGCGGCATCGGTCTCCAACAACGGTTACGAACTTAGTCTGAGCTATAGTGGTGCATATAAACCCGACAATGGCTTCAATTACTCTGTAAGCGTTAACTTTTCCGATGTAATCAACAAGATAGAGGACTTGAAAGGTGCAGGGCCTTACTTCCCCGATACTTTTTCGGTTTGGCAAGAGGGCTACTCTATAAATTCACTTAGAGGGTTGGATTCCCCAGGTCTGTACCGTAGCCAGGCCGATTTGGATCAGTATCCCGTACGTTTAAGCTCCCTTGCGGGAATTGGAAATATCATATACAGGGACGTGAACAACGACGGGGTCATATCACAATCCCTTGCCCCGGGAGGAGACCAGATCATTATCGGCAACGAAGATCCCAGATATGAATTTGGTTTTAGGTTCGATGCTTCCTACAAAGGGTTCGATTTTTCTATGTTTTGGCAGGGTGTGTTGGAACAATATCGCACATTGGATGGCGCATTGGTGGAAGGGCCCGCTTATCAGAACTTTATACCTAAGGAAATGACGGATAACGCTTATGACCCGGTTAAAAATCCCAATGGAACATGGCCGATGGCAAGAGCCGGTAATAACTGGGATATTGTAAAGTCGAATTTCTGGTTGATAGACACTAAATATGCAAGGTTAAAAAACTTTCAATTGGGATATACGATAGATCAGCCCGTTTTTTCAAACTTTAGGATTTTTGTGTCCGGTGAAAACATGTTGACATTTTCTCCCCAGAAACTTTTTGATCCTGAGACCCCAAGGGGCAGGAGTCAGTTCTTTCCACAAACAAAGACCATGAGTTTAGGTTTAAACATCGTATTTTAAAAAAGACAAAATCATGAAAAGATATAATAATATAAAAGGTTTATTATTCTTCGCTTTCGTTGCCTTGTTAATGGGATGTAGTGAAGGGTTTAATGATGGTCTGGATATAGAGCCGTCCGGTTCGGTTTCGGAAACTACCTATTGGAATACCGCAAATGATGCAGAATTGGCCGTTAATGCCGTGTATGCCGAATTGGATGGTACACAAATGGTTATGGCCCTGGACGGTATTACGGATATTGGATACCACAAGTATTCTAACGTTCCTACCTTTAATGATGTCCGTTATGGTGAAATAGATGCGTCAAATGCAACAATTACTGCCATTTGGAACCGCTATTTTAGAGGGGTCAGAAAAGCGAACGATGTTATCGCAAATATTGTCAAAGTAGTAGATGCCGATCAAGAAAAGATTGCAAGGGTAACTGCGGAAGCCAGATTTCTTAGGGCTTATTACTATACGCAACTTTTTAGCCTATGGTGTAATGTGCCTTTGATAACTGAGGTTATCGATATCAATGATAACCGTCCTACCAATTCACGCGCAGAGATAGTCAGTTTTGTAATCAGTGAACTGAACGATATCATAAGCTCAAATGCTTTGCCCCTGGGTTATACGGGAGATGATATTGGAAGGGTTACCCATGGGGCCGCCCTGACCTTAAAGGCAAGGGTGGCGATCCGAAATAGTGATTTTCCGGTTGCCAGGGACGCTGCCAAGGCGGTAATGGATTTGGGTATTTATGAACTATACCCTGATTACGAGGAGCTGTTCCATGTTGCGGGACAAAATTCCAAAGAGGTGATTTTTGACAGACAATTTACGGTAGGTGGAGATGTTTATAATGCATTTGGCTATTCTGGGGCTTCTTTAGGTGGTAGCTCAACAGTGGAGCCCATGCACGGTCTTTTTGAAAAGTATGAATATACGGGACCTGTGAATCCCGATGATCCGTTCGAGAACAAGGACCCAAGATGGAATTATATTGCTTATTACACGGGGCAGCCGATTGGAAATGGTATATATAATTCTTGGCCAAGCGGTTCTACAGCGGATAGGGTAGGTAGTTCAGAATTCTCTACCTTCAATGGTTATAATTTAAAGAAGTGGATGGATTATGATGCCTTTGCCGCCAACCCGAATCTTGGTAATATAAATATGATCTTGATGCGCTATGCGGATGTTTTACTGATGTATGCAGAGGCTAAAATAGAGCTGAACGAAATAGATCAATCCGTATACGATGCCATAAATGACATAAGACAACGGCCAACCGTGGAAATGCCTGAAATAACCACAGGAAAATCACAAGTTGAATTAAGGGGAATTGTCAGGGATGAACGAGCACGGGAATTGGCTTTTGAAGGCTTGCGGCTCTATGATATTAACCGTTGGGAAATCGGAGAGGTAAAGGCCGGGTTGGTACAGGGAATGTATTATGAGGATGCTGGCCAATGGAAGATCTTTGACCTTGGAAGGGTAGCCAGTTTCAATGAAAATAGGGACTATTGCTGGCCTGTTCCCCAAGCAGAAATGGATATTAACGATATAATTACCCAGAATCCGGGTTATGTACAATAGAAGTTATGGATAAAAAAGAAATTGTTTCAGGAGAGGGCACAGCTAGAAGGGCCTTCCTAAAAAAGGCGGGGGCCGCTACACTTTTTAGTGCAGCGACCCTAAACGTTGGTTTTGCCAATTCATTCCTCCCAAAGAATAAAGTGCTGAAGGTCGGATTGGTAGGTTGTGGGGGTAGGGGCACCGGTGCGGCCGTACAGGCCCTAAGAGCTGATCCGGACACCGTCCTGCACGCTATGGCCGATGCTTTTGAAGATAGATTGGTCAGTTCCCTGGATTTATTGAAAAAAGCACATGGACAGCGGGCAGATGTGAAAAAAAACATGCAATTCGTAGGTTTTGACGCTTATCAAAAATTAATGGATTCCGGTGTAGATGTAGTGCTTTTGGCAGCACCCCCGGGCTTTCGGCCAAAGCATTTTAGTGCGGCCATAGATGCCGGCAAGCATGTATTCTATGAGAAGCCCGTCGCTGTCGATGGCCCGGGCATACGGAAAGTCTTGGAAGCCGCAAAAAAGGCCAAGGAAAAGAACCTATCCCTAGTTTCCGGCCTGTGCTTTAGATATGACCTGCCAAAGCAGGCCCTCTTTGGCAAAGTTTTAAACGGGGAGATCGGAGATGTTAAATCCATTTCTTCAACAAGACATGGGGGAGAACTTTGGTACAAGGAGCGACAACCGGATTGGAACGATATGCATTATAAAATGCGTAACTGGTATTACTATAATTGGTTGAGCGGGGATTTTATTGTAGAAATGTTCGTTCATAGTACGGACATGATTGCCTGGGCCATGGGAGAAAGAATGCCATTGAGCGCAACCGGTGTCGGTGGTAGGCAGTGGCGTACGGATAAAAAGTATGGTAATATTTATGATCACTTTGCCGTAGAATTCGATTATGGGGATGGCCTAAAGGGAAATGTGTCCACAAGGCAACTAAGTGGGGGGTCGTCCAGAAATTCCGTAGAAGTTGCGGGTTCACAAGGTAATGCTATTTATGAGGGCAATAAACACGAAATTTGGGGCAAGAACACCTGGAAGTATGAAGGGGAGAGTAACGATATGTACCAATCGGAGCACGATGCACTCTTTAAATCCATTCGTAGCGGAAGTGCCATAAACGATGGCGAAATGGCCTCCAACAGTACCTTGATGGCCATAATGGGCAGGGATGCGGCTTACTCCGGGCAAAGGATTACTTGGGAAGAGGCTATGAATTCCCCAATATCCCTCGGCCCAGAAAATGATGATTACAGTTGGGATCTAAAATTTGACGGACCTCCAATAGCAATTCCCGGTAAACCAAGGTAAAATACTATTTAGGAAAATCTTTTGTATTTTCGGTGGAAACCTGCCAGAACAGTTCTTGGGCCTATGGTTCTATATCCTGTTTTGGCAACGGTTTTTCACCTTTGGCCATCAAAATTTATATTTTATTGATAAAACTAATGTAATTCTATTAACAACATGAAAATCCCGATAAAGAGCAAAATTATTTATTTATCCGTATTATTAATAGTAATGACATCGTACAATATTCACGCCCAGCATGAAAAATTTGAATTTGAATTTGGTACGTCGGATACGTGGGAAAATACTATTTCAGGTAAATCCGGTGATGCAACTCCCATTAAATGGATCAATGTAAATACCGTAAAAAAGGGCTGGACCGTGGGTACCGATGGTGTACTGGTAAATTTGGGCCACCCTATAGGGGTCGTAAGATCGGAGAAACAATATGAAAATTTCATTTTACACGTCGAATGGAGACATATGGAAGCGGGGGGCAATTCCGGGGTTTTTGCATGGAGCGGTGCCGATCCCGAAGAAGGCTCGGTTTTACCGGACGGTGTTGAAATCCAAATGCTGGAACTGGATTGGGTGAATATAAATGCGAAGAACGGTGTTCAGCAACCCATAGCCTATGTCCATGGCGAAGTTTGGGGAGTAGGAGGGGTAGTGACCGTTCCGGATAATCCCAGAGGGGAAAGAAGTAAATCCATAGAAAACCGTTGCAAGGGAAAGGGTGAATGGAATACGTATGACGTAGTATGCGTAGATGGGGTCATCAAGCTTTCAGTTAATGGGAAATTTGTAAACGGTATTTCAAAATCCACACAAAAGAAGGGCTACCTATGTCTTGAATCCGAAGGAGCGGAAATCCATTTTAGGAATTTTAAAGTGATAAAGCTTCCTCCCGGGGTAACTTCCGAAGAGCAAATAGCGCCACTGCTTAATAAATAATTTGAGTTTTTACGGTCCGTACCCCGTATTTTGGGTAAGGCTTTCAACCAAAAATTGAAATAATAAAACTAAATGAAACCAGCTATTTTACTGATAATCGCCTTGGACCTTGTTCTGCTTCCCTTTTTATTCCAGCCCTCGGAAGGCATGTCTACCATGAAGGATCTGATCATAAATTCCCAAGGGA
>DATGQM010000214.1:0-3334 GCA_035304205.1 Arenibacter sp.
GGAAGATTTAGTATAGATCAATTATTCTATTCGAACTACTTCTTCGACCAGGAATTGGGCTTCGTACAAATTTTGATAATATCCCTTCTGCTTCAACAATTCTACATGGGTACCGGTCTCCACGATATGCCCATCGTGCATCACCAAAATTTTATCGGCCTTCTTAATCGTAGCCAATCGATGGGCAATAATAATGGAAGTACGTCCTTCCGTTATTTTTTCCGTCGCGCCCTGTATCAGCTGCTCGGAATAGGTATCTACGGAAGAGGTGGCCTCATCCAGGACCAGAATACTGGGATTGCTCACATAAGCCCTTAAAAAGGCTATAAGTTGCCGTTGCCCACTAGAAAGCATCGTTCCTCTTTCCTTAATATTATAGTTATACCCGCCCGGCAGGCTTAAAATAAAATCGTGTACCCCGATCTGCTTGGCGGCCTCCTCCAAATGCACTTCGGTTATTTCATCGTTTTTAAGGGAAATATTATTGGCAATGGTATCGGCAAAGAGGAATACATCTTGCAGCACTACCGCTATCTTGGACCTCAAAGAATTTAATCTATACTCTTTTATATCGATCCCATCGACCTTAATACTCCCTGAATTGATTTCATAGAAACGGTTTAGCAGATTAATGATCGTGGATTTACCGGCACCGGTGGCACCTACGATGGCTATAGTCTCCCCGGCATTGACCTTGAACGAAATACCGTGGAGCACCTCTTCCCGTTCCAGATAGCCAAAACGGACATCCTCAAACTCGATATCCCCTTTTATATCCTCCTTGTCCACCGTACCCAGATCCTCGATATTACTATCGGTATCCAAAATCTTGAACACCCTATTTGCGGCCACCATCCCCATTTGAAGGGTATTAAACTTATCCGCTATCTGTCGCAACGGGCGAAACAACATCCCGGACAACAGAATGAACATAAAAATGGTGCCGTATTCCTCCTTGCCGATGTTTGCCACGTTCTGAAGTCCCCCGTACCAAACGATCAACCCCACCGTTATAGAGGATACGATCTCGGCAATGGGAAAAAAGATAGAGTTGTACCACACCGTTTTTAGCCAGGCATTTTGGTGCTTTTCATTGATCTCCCTAAATTTTTCCTTCTCGATATCTTCCCGGGTAAAAAGCTGTACGATCTTCATCCCCGAAATCCGTTCCTGTACAAAGGAATTGAGATTGGAAACCTGCAACCTTACCTCGATAAAGGCCACTTTCATAGCCTTTTGGAACAATCGGGTAGCATATAGTATAACAGGCAAGATCGCAAAGACGATCAGGGATAGTTTCCAGTTGACAAAAAGCATCACCGTCGCTACGACCACCATTTTAAGGAGATCGGAAACGATCACAAAAAAGCCCTCGCTAAATATTTCCCCTATTCTTTGGAGGTCCGTTACCGCTCGGGTCACCAATACCCCGATGGACGAATTGTCATAATACTTCATCTTAAACCCCATAAGGTGTTTAAACAGTTTGATCCGGATATCCTTGATTACGGACTCCCCCAACCAATTGGCGTAATAATTGAACAAAAGCTGACATATTACTTCCCCCAACAAAACGCCCAACATGGCCAAGGTCAGCATCAATAACTTATCGCCATCCTTATTTGTTATGGCATTGTCCACTATCTCACCCACCAGAATTGGGGTAAGTACGGCAAAACCCGATAAGAGGATGGCCGCCAAGGCAACGCCATAAAAAGTTGGTCTATAGGGCCAAACGTGCCTTAACAACCGTTTGAACAATCTAAAATCGAATGCTTTTCCCGTATCTTTATCCATTGTGGTACATAATATTTTCTGGATATTTTATCGCTGTTAAATATAATCCTTTTGCCGGAACGGATGCCCCTGCCCTACTTCGGTCCCTGCTTTCCAGGATCAGGGGTATGTCCGTCAGGGCCGATTTCCCCATTCCTATATCGATCAAGGTTCCTACGATGGCACGGACCATATTGCGCAAAAATCGGTCCGCCGTTATAGTAAAGACCAACTTATCCCCTTCCTTGTTCCATATCGCCGTTCGAATATCGCACATAAAGGTCTTTACGTCGGTTTTGGATTTTGAGAAACACTCAAAATCCTTATATCCCACTAATTTAGTGGCCGCCTCGTTCATCTTATCCATATTTAACGGATATTTCACATAATGGGCGGTATCGCCCAAAAACGGGTCCTTAGATCTGGTCACCCAATATTCATAGGTCCTTTCCAGTGCATCGAACCGTGCATGGGCCTCGGCGGGAACCTTACGGATATGGTGGACGGCAATATCCCACGGTAAAAACGAATTCAGCCTATCCCGTAGGCTTTCCGCTTCAAATTCCCCGAAAAAGTCGAAATGGGCGAACATTGCCCGCGCATGTACCCCCGTATCCGTTCTTCCTGCGGCGGTTAGCTGTACGGTTTCTTTCAAGATCAATCCAAGTGCATCCTGCAAAACCTCCTGCACGGTAATCGCACCGGGTTGGATCTGCCATCCATGGTACCTCTTGCCATGATATGAAAATTGAACAAAATATCTCAATCGAATGATTTAGCTTTGTGGTTTGCAAAGATACTGGTTCCTGATCGGAAAAATGAAAAAAAATCTGCCGGGAAACAGCTTTTCGCCCTATTGGTTTATCCGTCCCGACAGATAATGCCCTAGGATTTACCCAAATGGAGGAACCGGAATTTTGGTTATCAATAATAATACCGCCGAATAGAGGAACACAGATAAATGACCCGTATTTTACTACTCTCCGACACCCATGGCCATATGGACGAAAAAATCCTAAAATATGTCGGGCAGGCCGATGAAGTTTGGCATGCCGGCGACATAGGGAGCCTGGTGGTAACGGATACCTTACAAAAAATAAGGCCCCTCAGGGCGGTTTATGGGAACATAGACGATAGCCAGATCCAACTGGAATTTCCCTTGAACAATAGGTTCCAATGTGATGGGGTCGATGTTTGGATAACCCATATAGGCGGCTATCCCAATAGGTACAGCCCAAGAATAAAGGAAGAAATAAAAAGAAATCCGCCCAAACTTTTCATTTCCGGGCATTCGCATATCCTAAAGGTAATGTGGGACAAGAAATTAGGCCTGCTACATATGAACCCCGGGGCCTGTGGGATTCACGGCTTCCATCAGGTAAGGACCATGCTCCGCTTTGTTTTGGACAAGGGGGAGATCAAGGATCTGGAAATCGTGGAATTGGGCAAGCGGGGCGGATAAATAATAAAAAACCCGGGCACTACCCCGGGTTTAACGCACTAATACTACTAAGATGTTAGGCTTAACGCAGACGATCAACAGATTTTACAAGATCTT
>DATGQM010000215.1:0-6858 GCA_035304205.1 Arenibacter sp.
ACCAATGATGCCAACTTCTACGGATTTAATGCCAATTCTTGGTGGGACATAAACGTATATAAGCAGACTGTGGATTATTGGAGGCCAGCGGATGAGACCAATGACCTGGGACCGAACACCAATGGTTATTATCCAAAGCCCTATCTGTCATTAGAGGACAGGAAAAACAAGGAGATCAGTACCCGATATATGCAGGATGCCTCCTACCTCCGTCTTAAAAGTGTTACCCTAGGGTATACCCTCCCCTCCTATATATTAAAAAATACGGGAGTGGGCAACGCAAGGATATATATTTCCGGCGAAAATCTTTTAACGTTCACCAAGCTTACCGGTTTGATGGACCCTGAAGGGTTATCTACCCTGAATACAGGCTATGGGATCGGGAAGATGCATCCCCTGAGAAAGGTTTATGCCATAGGATTAAATATAACTTTTTAATTAAGAAGACATTATGAAATCAATAAAGATAAAATTAAGTTTATTAGCCCTTGTTTCCCTTTTGGGAGCGTGTAACAAGGATTTTCTGGAGCTATATCCCTTGGATGAAATATCCTCCGAGGACTTTTGGAAAACGGCCAATGATGTAAAATTGTACGCCAATACCTTCTATCCACAAGTATTCTCGGTTAGCGGATCAGATCGATATGAAGATATATTTAGCAAGGAAATCGATTCCGACGATATGGTGTTTGTAGCCTCCTATCCCAGACTAAGGGGAACCACGCAAATACCCGCCACCGGGGGTTGGGATTACAGTAGAATACGTTCCTTGAACTATTTTCTTGAAAATTACCAAATGGTAGAAGACGATTTTGATACCTATAAGGCACAAGTAGGGGAAATCCGATTTTTTAGGGCCTATACCTATTTCGATCTTGTAAAGGCGTACGGAGACGTTCCGTGGATCGGAAAAACATTGGATCTGGACTCGGAAGAGCTATATTCCGTCAGGACCCCAAGGAATGTGGTGATCGATTCTATTATCGCCGATTTAAACAGGGCCATCGATTTGTTGCCCTCCGGGAATATCGATGGAAAGACCCGGTTGAACAAGAATATCGCCAAGTTATTTAAATCGAGAGTATGTCTTTTTGAAGGTACATGGGAAAAATATCATGATGGCACGGTGTTCGGGGTCGCAAACAGTGATCCGGAAAAATATTTGTCCATGGCGGTATCCGAATCGGGGGATATTATCGATTCTGGCGATTATCAGATAAACAATACCGGAAACCCCGAATGGGATTATTTTATGTTCGGGGAGATAAACTATTTGGAGAATCCCGAAGTTTTATTGTGGAAGGAATTCAACCGCGATCTGGGAATGGTACATGGCGTACAGTATCAGATGGCAAATGGGAACTCCGGTGGATCGGGGATTACCAAAAATTTCGTGGAATCCTACTTAATGATCGACGGGAAACCGATAACAAATCCCGATGGTACCCCCAACCCTTTGTACATGGGTGATGAAACGCTGTCCTCAACCTTGACCAATAGAGATCCCCGTGCCAGACAGACTATTTTTACGCCCGGGTTTCCGATCCGGATCAATTCGGGGAACGATACGATCAAATACGTAAGGGCAGTCGTAGATGCACCGGCCCACACTAAAAATACTACCGGATACCAATTGAACAAAGGTCTGAACTGGGATCCGGTACACTCTAACTTAGCTCAATTGGACGGAGGAACCACCGGTAAAATCCTCTTCCGATATGCGGAAGCACTCTTAAATTACGCCGAAGCAAAGGCAGAATTGGGTACGCTGACCCAAACCGACCTGGATATCAGTATCAATAAATTGCGGGATAGGGTAGCCATGCCCCATTTGGTGATGGGCACTATCCAGACCGATCCAAATTGGAGCTTCCCCAATTTGTCGCCCGTTATAAATGAGATCCGAAGGGAAAGACGTGTAGAATTGGTGGCCGAAGGCTTTAGATGGAACGATATAGCCCGATGGGCCGCGGCCGATGAACTTATTGTTGGAAAAAGGTATTTGGGCGCTAAATTCAACAACGTGGATTATCCCGGTTTCGCACCTACGGATTTTAAATTGACCGATGGTTATTTTGATGAATTAAAGAATCAGATACCCGAAGGGAACGGATTTGTCCTCGATAGGGACTATTTGGATCCGATCGCTACGGAAGAATTGAACCTGAACCCCAATCTAGATCCGAATCCAAATTGGTAAAAAAACACACGGTTTTAAAACTATTTAGACACTAACAGACCATGGGCCAATAATCAATAAAAAGCCAATCTTAAGTTAAAGCTGAAATGATAATAAAAACAATAGTCACTATTTATTATTTTGCTTGGTTCTATTAGGCGTATGGAAGTTTATTATAGAGACTTACTAGAGAAAACAAAAGTACGGGTAAAATTATCAAAATGTTGAAAAAGAGTTGGGAACAAAACCCTCAAAACAACGATCATAATGAATAGAAACATAGTATTGACCAGAAAAATAATATGCATCTTTGTTGTAAGTGCCTTTGTTTTTTCCTGTAATCAAAATGTTATAACCATTGACGATACAGGGGGAGAATTGGGAAAGAGCAACGCACCGGTGGCTATCAAATTGAATCTGGAGATCGATCAGGTCCTTGCCGCAAAGGAGGGGCGACTGGCGCTTGTCGATCTCAACGACCAAAAACAGGTTCCCGTTCAATTGGATAGTCAAGATAGTTCCAGTGCCGTAGTTATTTTACCTAACGGGGAACCCGGTTCCCGTAAATTCAAATTGATCGAAAATAGTTCGGCCGTTGGGAACAATGCCATGAATACTTATATAGATTCCAATACGTCCCAGCTCATTATTGAAGAAAAGGGCAAAAAAGTGCTACAATACAATTACCAAATGGTATATGAAAAGGATGTGGTCCGTCCCGCAAGCACCAAGAACCATAAAATTGAATATTTAAATAAAATGTCGGGAATTTATTTTGATGAATATTTAAAGAACCATCCGACATTCCCTAAGGATACCGTAGTTTTTGGATCTATTTATGCCATACCCCGTAGCAACTATATCCATCCCTTATATGGTCTGAAGGGAGAAATGCTTACCAGCGATTGGCCCGATGCCGACCATCCCCATCACCGGGGTATATTTTGGGGCTGGCCCGAGGTACGGTATGGAAGCAAACTAGGCGATATATATGCCTTGCAGACCGTATTCTCCAGACCAACAGGAAAGATCAAATATACCGGTGGTCCCGTATATGCGGAGATAGATGCAGAAAATTTATGGATGTGGGAGGATAAGGATCCCATAGTTAGGGAACGTGCCATAATTAGGGTATATCATTCAACAACGGATAGCCAGATCATCGATATTACGATCGATCTATTGGCTTTAAAGGATAGTGTAACCCTTGCCACCCGGTTTACAAATAGTTATGGCGGGTTAAATATAAAAATGCAGACCCCGGAATCACAGGACATATCCAATTTTACGGATGGGGCCGACTCGGAACCTGTACGGGCATGGGCGGACTTTAATGGTGTTTTTGAGGGCAATACCTCTACATCCGGTCTAATGATATTGCAAAATAAGAATAACCCCGAATATCCAGGGGCATGGGTAGACTATCCCGGATTATCATGGGTACAGCCCACCTTTCCCACTCCCGAAACAAGGTTTCCCTTAAGCACAACGAAACCCCTTACTTTACGATATAGATTAATTGTCCATGCCAATGGAAAACCCAGCGATGACCGATCAAAAGCATATTGGGATGCCTATAATTCCAACTTGGCACCGCTTTCACCGACCCAATAAGTTCGAAATGAAATCCTCTTAAATTTTATAAAAATAATCAAATCTACATTACCATGGAAAAAGATACTTCCCTAAGTCGAAGAAATTTTGTAAAAACAACCTCCGTGGCGGCCATAGGCGCCCCACTTATATTGAACGCATCGTTCGGAAAAGGCTTTTCCGCACCAAGTGATAAGATCAACCTCGGCATTATCGGTTGCGGGGGACTTGGAAAACAGAATCTTTTTGCGGCGGCCAAACATCCGGACGTAGTCGTGGTGGCGGCCTGTGACGTTTGGAAAGACCGCTTGGATCCCATAGTGGAGAAATATAAAAGCACATGTACCGGCTATACCGATTACAGGGAATTGCTACAACATAAAGGATTGGATGCCGTAATTATCGCAACCCCCGCCCATTGGCACGCCCTGCAGGCTATAGAGGCCGCCGAGGCCGGCCTGGATGTCTATCTTCAAAAACCGATGACCATGCACTTGGGAGAAAGTATCGCCGTACGCAATGCCTTCCGCCAGCACAATATTATATCACAGATCGGTACCCAGATCCATGCCGACGAACACTATCGTCGCATGGTAGAGTTGGTCCGTTCCGGTAATTTAGGGGCTATCAATAGCGTACGGACATTTTTTGTAATGAACGAATCCCCGAACGGTGTCGGCCTTGGATACAATACGGCCAATATTCCAAAAGGAATGGACTGGGATATGTGGGTAGGACCGGCCGAAATGAAACCCTTTAATCCAAATTTGGTAAAGGATGCCTTCTACCACGGTTCCTGGATGGATTATAGCGGGGGTTGGACACCGGGCATGGCACCACATATTACCGACCTCCCCATATGGGCCCTTAATTTGGATTACCCAACAGAGATCAGTGCCATTGGTGGAAGGTATGGTACCAAGGACGACGGGGATGCATATGATAACCATGAAGTGCTCTGGCGTTATCCGAACCTGAACATGACCTGGATGCTATCCTTGACCAACAGTCATGGATTTGCCTTTCAGGGAATGGATAAATCGGGCCAAGGCTATGAAACAGGTACCAACAGACGGTTAGGGGTCTATTTCCATGGTTCTAACGGAACTTTAATGTCCGATTATTCATCACATATCCTAATTCCCGAGGGAGATCGAATGAAAGGCAAGGAAACACCGCCCAAATCCATTGCCCCGTCGCCCGGACACGAATTGGAATGGGTAGATTGCATTAAATCGCGCAAACAGCCTTCATGCAATGCCGAATACCATATTAAAGTGGATATTCCTATCGCATTAAGCATACTCTCCATGAAGCTCGGACGATCGATCAAATTCGATCCTGCAACAGAACGTATAGTCGGGGATAAGAAAGCAGCAAAATTAGCGATTCCCGAATATCGGGGCTCCTGGAAATTTCCATCAAAATATTTAAATAAAAAGTAATATATCCGATCTATTTGAAAACCGGCGATAGATTATATGCAGCATGGATATTCATTTAAATCGATAAATAACAATATATCATAACTATGAAAAAATCTGATCGTAGGGATTTCGTAAAAAAAACAATAACCGCTAGCCTTGGATTGGGACTTATTGGTGGCCTCCATAATATGTATGGGACATCGATGATCGGAAGCAAGGGCAAACGTATCGGCATGATCGGATTGGATACCGGACATTGTCTTAGTTTTACGGAATTATTAAATGACGATTCTGCCGGCGACACCTATGGAGGTTACAAAGTAGTGGCCGCCTATCCCAAAGGCACCGATCTAATAGAGACCTGGAAAAATAGAATTCCGGAATTTACGGAGCAAGTAAGGAAAAAGGGAGTCGAGATCGTTGATTCCGTGGAAGAACTGCTAAAAAAGGTAGATGTCGTCCTGATTACCTGTATAGATGGCAACAAACATCTGGAGCAGGCGCTCCCTATCTTAAAAGCGGGCAAACCATTGTTCGTGGACAAACCTTTTGCCGCCTCCCTATCCGATGCGTATGCAATTGTTAGTGCGGCCAAACACTATAATACACCTATGTTTTCCTCCTCTTCGTTGAGGTATATCGGTGGCATCGAGGAAATAGCCGAAGGAAAGATCGGAAAAGTGCTCGGTACGCAAGTTTATAGTCCGGCCCATATGGAAGAACACCATCCCGATCTATTTTGGTACGGTATACATGGGATCGAAATGCTCTATGCCATAATGGGCACCGGTTGCAAATATGTTTCCAGGACCTTTACCCAGGGCACGGACGTAGTGGTGGGCCAATGGGAAAATGACCGGATAGCTACCTATCGGGGAATACGTAATGGCCAAGGGGGCTATGGGGGGACAGTTTTTGGGGACAAGGGCATTACCGAACTAGGGGAATATAAGGGCGATGGCCCTCTATTGGTTAAAATGACCGAGTTTTACAAAACAGGGGTCCTTCCTGTTTCCCATGAAGATACCCTGGAAATATTCGCTTTTATGCAAGCGGCCGAAGAAAGTAAAAAGGCGGGGGGCAAATCAATATCTATAGAATCCGTAAAGCAGCGTGCCATAAAATCCGCCGATAAGTGGATGCAGATGGACGGGTTGAGATAATTGAATTGTTAAAGACAAAATCATGGAAACCAATCGAATACGTTTTATCAAATACGGATATATAAAAATAGACGCCATGCTTTCCTTAGAGGAAGTGGCCGCTCTACGGACCATATACGATGAGTTGCTCCAGGACAAGGAAAACACCGCCCATCTGCGTAGCGATCTTGCCGGTGCCGATGGTGCAAACGACAAAAAAGTAGAGCGTATTACCCAGATCATGAGACCCAGTAGCGTAAATCCGGACCTACTCGCGAATATGGCCTATAAAATTGCCCTACAATGGGCAAAGGACCTTCTCGGGGATGACATGGAACTGGATTTTGATATGATGATCAACAAGGCCCCCTATACCGATACCCCGACTCCCTGGCACCAGGATGCCGCATATTGGATCGATATGCCCGACAAAAGGGCCGCCAGCTGTTGGATCGCACTGGATAAGGTATTCGAGGAAAATGGATGCATGTGGTTCATCCCCAAATCGGATTCGGAG
>DATGQM010000216.1:0-2342 GCA_035304205.1 Arenibacter sp.
TCCAATATTTTTTTGAATTTGACCTTGCCGCTCTTTTTAATTATGATCGCATGTCCTGGATCGAGTTCCCTGACCGAATCAAAACTAACATTAAAAACGGTCTGTATAGCGGGCCTTTCCGAAGCGACTACCACTATTTCCTCATCCTGATAATAGTAGGCGGGCCTGATTCCCGCCGGGTCCCTTAGTACAAAGGAATCCCCATGCCCCAGTAATCCGGCCATGGCATAACCGCCATCGAAGTTTTTTGCGGCTCTTTTCAAGATCTTGCCCACATTCAAACGTTCCGCGATCAAAGGGGAGGCCTCCCTTTTATTAAACCCTTCCGTTTTTATCTCCTTATAGAGTTTGGCTACTGCATCGTCCAAAAAGTGGCCGATCTTTTCCATTACCGTTACCGTATCCGCTTTGTCCTTGGGATGCTGTCCGATCTGTATCAGGTTGTCAAAAAGCTCGTTAACATTGGTCATGTTAAAATTCCCGGCAATAATGAGGTTTCTGTGCATCCAATTGTTCTGTCTGAGAAAAGGATGTACGTTTTCTATACTGTTCTTGCCAAAGGTACCGTACCGTACATGGCCCAATAATACCTCCCCGAGATATGGAAGGTATTTTTTTTGTTTGGCCACATCATTGGCATATTCCGGATGTTCCTTTAAGGTGGAATTTATCCGGTCGTTGATCTGGGCAAAAATATCCTGTATGGGCTGTTGGTCTATGGAGCGTACCCTGCTGATATATCTTTCGCCGGCATCCATATCCAATTTTATACTGGCAAAACCGGCCCCGTCCTGTCCGCGGTTGTGCTGTTTTTCCATCATGAGGTACATCTTGTTCACCCCATAAAAGGCGGTACCGTATTTTTCTTTATAATACTCCAATGGTTTTAACAACCTGATCATGGAAATTCCGCATTCGTGTTTAATGGCGTCGCTCATTCTATCCTTAAATTAAAAATGCCCTGATAGATCAAGGCATATAATTATTGTAATTCAATATCAAATTGGGTCAACTCCCTAAATTGGAGCAACCTGTTGTTTATTTCTTTTTTTTCCAGATCCTTCATTCTTTCCGTTCCAAACTTCTCTACGCAGAAGGATGCCAGATTAGATCCCTGGATAACCGCGTTTTTTAAATTATTGAAGCTTATGTTCCTGGACTCCGCCAAATAGCCGGCCAATCCGCCGGCGAAGGTATCCCCGGCCCCGGTGGGATCAAAAACTTCCCGCAAGGGCAGGGCGGGTGCAAAAAATACCTGGGATCCATGGAACAACAATGCCCCGTGCTCCCCTTTTTTGATGACGACAAATTTTGGCCCCATTTGCTGAATTTTTTCAGCGGCGTTCACCAATGAATATTCATTGGAAAGTTGTCTTGCCTCCTCGTCGTTTATGGTAATTATGTCTACCTGTCCTATAACTTCCCTTAATTCTTCCAAAGCATTGTCCATCCAAAAATTCATGGTATCGAGTACTATCAGTTTTGGTCGTTCCCGCATCTGATTAATTACGCTCATCTGGGTATTAGGGTGCAAATTTCCCAACATGACCACATCCGCATCCTTAAAGTTGTCCGGGACGATCGGGACAAAATCGGCAAGTACGTTCAATTCGGTGGCAAGGGTGTCCCGAGTGTTAAGGTCGTTCCGGTATTTTCCGCTCCAAAAGAAGGTTTTACCGCCCTTAATAATCTGTAAGGCCGATATGTCTATGTTTTTGCTCGATAATAAGTCCAGATATTCTTGCGGAAAATCTTCCCCTACAACGGATACGATAGCTGATCTTACATTAAATTGGGAAGCGGCTAGGCCAATAAAGGTGGCCGCTCCCCCCAGTATTTTATCGGTTTTCCCAAAAGGGGTTTCAATGGCATCAAACGCTACGGTCCCAACAATTAAAAGTTTGCCCATTATAGTGCTATAAATTTGTGCAAAGATAGGATATTGAAATACCAATTCATGGACGGGGATTCAAACTTTAACAATAACCGGATTCTACTTTCTGCCAAAGTCCGCGGGTATTTCTCCCCAGGCCTTGGTTTCCCATTTGACGATTACGGTCTGGTAGGTATTGTTTTCCAACCAATTTACGGCCCGGTCTACCAGTTCGAAGACATCCTTGTTATTTGGGGTTTCCGGTAAGAGGGAATTGCATTTTTTTTTACGGACCCAGCTTATTGCGGTTCTGGAATCGGTATAGATTATCCGGTCACTATCGTGTTTTTTTAAATAGGCAAGTCCGTGTACAAGTGCCAAAAATTCGCCTATATTATTGGTCCCCTGTTTAAAGGGGCCCTGTCTAAAGAGTTCTTTTTTGGTCCTTGTATCTACGCCCCTATACTCC